>NZ_JBSFNM010000039.1:0-87273 GCF_053587085.1 Kitasatospora sp. NPDC003701 | reverse complement strand
CGCCGCCGGCAACCTCACCCAGGTCTGCACCGGCTGACGTCCGGTTAGGGTGGGTTCATGTCCACCCGTCTGATTCTCGCCACCCGCAACCAGAACAAGGTCGCCGAGCTCCGCGCCATCCTCGGCGAGGCCGGCCTCGACGTCGAACTGGTCGGCGCCGATGCCTACCCGGAGATCCCGGACGTCCGCGAGACCGGCGTCACCTTCGCCGAGAACTCCCTGCTCAAGGCACACGCCCTCGCGCAGGCCACCGGCCTGCCCGCCGTCGCCGACGACTCCGGCCTCTGCGTCGACGTCCTGGGCGGCGCCCCCGGCATCTTCTCCGCCCGCTGGGCCGGCAAGCACGGCGACGACCGCGCCAACCTGGACCTGCTGCTGGCCCAGCTCGGCGACATCGACACCCCCCACCGCGGCGCCCACTTCTTCTGCGCCGCCGCCCTGGCCCTGCCCGACGGCACCGAGCGCGTCGTCGAGGGCCGCCTGCTCGGCACCCTGCGCACCGCCCCGGCGGGCGAGGGCGGCTTCGGCTACGACCCGATCCTGGAGCCGCTCGGCGAGACCCGCACCTGCGCCGAACTGACGGCCGCGGAGAAGAACGCCATCAGCCACCGCGGCCAGGCCTTCCGCGCCCTGGCCCCGGTGGTGCGGGAGCTGTTGGGCTGACGAGCCATCGGGAACGACGAAGGCCCGCCCGGAGAGCATCTCCGGGCGGGCCTTCGTTTCTAAGGCTGGTGCGGCCTGAGGGATTCGAACCCTCGCGGGATCACTCCCACGGGTACCTAAAACCCGCGCGTCTGCCAGCTCCGCCAAGGCCGCCTGACCTCTAGTCTAGGGGCTTCCCCGGCGCTGGAACACTGCAATTCCGTGTCGTGGTGCCGTCCTGCTCGTAGTCCGGGACCGATCTCGTGTGCCTGTTCCTGGTGCGCCCGCGGTAGGTGTCGGTGACGGCACGACAGTTCGGGCGGAGCGGCCGGAGGTTGGCGGCCGGTTGTCCGACCGGTCGCCGTTGATGTGGTCGACCTCCGGGGTCGGCGGACGACCCTGCCACCGCGGTCCGATGCCGCGGCCCTCGCACGGCGAAGCGGCGGCCGCGGCGGTGGTGGCGAGCAGCTCACGGGTGTACGTGACCGGCACGGTCGTCCCCCTTCGGGCCTCTGTGGGCACCCGTCCTGACGCGTGCGGACGAGTGGGGCGGGGATCGGTCACGGCCTCACCACCAGTACGTCGGGTACGTCCGGCGGGTGAGGCGGGCGGCGAGGAGGCCGGTGGCGGTGAGGAGGAGGGTGGCGAGGAGCAGCAGGGGGAGGAAGCGGGCGGGGTCGGGGGCGGTGAGGGTGACGATGACGGCGGTGGCGGCCGCGGGGGAATGGGGGGTGCGGGCGAGGGTCATGGCGCCGAGGGCGAGGCCGCCGGCGATGGCGGCGGACCAGTAGGCGGGGGTGGTGGCGGCGAGGACGGCGTAGCCGGTGAGGGCGGAGACGAGTTGGCCGCCGATGACGCTGCGGGGTTGGGCGAGGGGGAGGGTGGGGGCGCCGGCGATGAGGGCCATGGAGGCGGCGAGCGGGGGGATGAGGAGGGGTTGGCGGGTGAGGGTGCCGAGGGCGGCGAGGGTGAGCAGGGCGGTGACGGCAGTGGCGGTGGAGGTGAGGAGGGCGGTCGGGGCGGGTCGGGCGGGGGCTTGGCTGGGGAGGGGCATGGCGGGGTGCTCCTAACGGCAAAGTCGGCAGGCAAGCGTTAGTCTGCGGGCTTTCGCTAACTGATGGCAAGTGGCGTTACCGTTAGGTATGGGCATGGTGGAGCGCGGCGCGGTGGACGAGATGCCGGTGGGTGGCGAGCATCTCGCGCTGGACCTGGTGAACAGCACCTTCGTGCGGGGAGGCCTGCGCGGACATCTGGTGGACGTGCTGGTCGAGCCGTCCGACCTGGCCGTCTGGGTGGATCGGCACGCGGTCGAGCTGGATCTGGCGAGTGTGCCGGCGGGGGAGCCGGGGGCGGCGGAGCTGGCGGCGTTCCTGGAGCTGCGGCGGGCGCTGCGGGCGGTGCTGACCGCGGTGGTGGCGGGTGAGCCGGCGGGGGCGGTGGACGTGGCGGTGGTGAACGCGGCGGTGCGGGCGGCGCCGGGGTGGGTGGAGCTGGCGCCGGGGGCGGCCGCGCAGGGGGTGCGCCGGTCGGCCGCGGCGGAGCGCGGGGCGGTGCTGCTGGGGCGGGTGGCGCAGGCGGGGGTGGAGTTGCTGACGGGGGGTCGGCGGGAGTCGGTGCGGGCCTGTCCGGCGCCGGGTTGCATCCTGTTCTTCCTGCAGGTGCACGCGCGTCGGGCGTGGTGTTCGACGTCCTGCGGGACGCGGGTCCGGGTGGCCCGGCACAGTCGTCGGCATACGGAGGAGTGACCGGCGGGTATCAGCCGTTCGACCGGTGTTCTTGGGGATTTGATTACCAATTGGTACAGACCTATTGACCTATGTGGTTCAGACCACATAGCTTCAGCGCCAATCTGCATTCCCCCACGTGCGTGCTCCCCCACAGGTACGCGCCGACACTCTCTCCCGGAGGACCGAGTGTTGATCCGAAGCACGGCCGAGCAGCGTCCCACCGCTGCCCGCCGCTCCAAGAACCCGGCCGCCCGGGCGGGCATGGCCTCGCTGGCGGTCGCCGGCCTGGCCGGCCTGCTGATGGCGACGCTGGGTGCGGCGCCCTCGCAGGCGTCCGCCACCGTCGACAACGCGGCCTGTCGGCCGGACGGCATGTACCAGACTCCCGGGGTGGACGTCCCGTACTGCAGCGTCTACGACACCGAGGGCCGCGAGAAGATGGGCGCGGACCACCAGCGCCGCATCATCGGCTACTTCACCGGCTGGCGCACCGGCAAGGACGGGACCCCGCCCTACCTGGTGAGCGACGTCCCCTGGGACAAGGTCACCCACCTGAACTACGCGTTCGGGCACGTCGGCGGCGACAACAAGATCTCGGTCGGCACCGACAACGACAAGAACGAGGCCACCGGGATCTCCTTCCCGGGCGTCCCCGGCGCGGAGCTGGACCCGTCGCTGCCGTACAAGGGCCACTTCAACCTGCTGACGAAGTTCAAGAAGCAGTACCCGAACGTCAAGACCATGATCTCGGTGGGCGGTTGGACCGAGACCGGCGGGTACTTCGGCGACGACGGCAAGCGCGTCAACTCCGGCGGCTTCTACTCGATGACCGTCAACCCGGACGGCAGCGTCAACCAGGCGGGCATCGACACCTTCGCCAACTCCTCGGTCGACTTCATCAAGAAGTACGGCTTCAACGGCGTCGACATCGACTACGAGTACCCGACCTCGATGAAGGACGCGGGCAACCCGCTGGACTGGCAGCTCGCCAACGGCAAGCGCGCCTCGCTGGCCAAGGGCTACGCGGCGCTGATGAAGACGCTGCGCGAGAAGCTCGACCGGGCCGGCGCCGCCGACGGCAAGCACTACCTGCTCTCGGTCGCGGCCCCGTCGTCCGGCTACCTGCTGCGCGGCATGGAGACCTTCCAGATCGCGCAGTACCTGGACTACGTCAACATCATGTCGTACGACCTGCACGGCGCCTGGAACAAGTACGTCGGCCCGAACGCCTCGCTGTTCGACGACGGCAAGGACGGCGAGCTGGCGGCGGCCAACGTGTACGGCACCGGCCAGTACGGCGGCATCGGCTACCTGAACGCCGACTGGTCGTACCACTACTTCCGCGGTTCGATGCCGGGCGGCCGGATCAACGTCGGCCTGCCGTACTACACGCGCGGGTTCAAGAACGTCACCGGCGGCACCAACGGCCTCTGGGGCACCGCGTCCGCGACCACCTGCCCGGTGGGCGCCGGGCTGACGGCGTGCGGTGACGGCGCGGTCGGCATCGACAACATCTGGAACGACAAGGACGACGCGGGCAAGGAGTCCCCGGCGGGCTCGAACCCGATGTGGCACGCGAAGAACCTGGAGAAGGGCATCGTGCCCGACTACCTCTCCAAGTACGGCGTGACCGACACCGCCCTGCAGGGCACCTACACCCGCAACTACAGCTCCACCCTGGTGGCGCCGTGGCTGTGGAACGACACCAAGAAGGTGTTCCTCTCCACCGAGGACGAGCAGTCGGTGGCCGCCAAGGCGGACTACATCGTCAACCAGGGCGCCGGCGGCGCGATGATCTGGGAGCTCGCGGGCGACTACAAGTGGGACGCGGCGGCCAACGGCGGCAAGGGCCAGTACGTGCCGGGCTCGACGCTGACCTCGCTGATGTACGACAAGTTCAAGGCGGCCTCGCCGTACGGCGCGACCCGCTCGACGGTCGCGCTGCCGCAGCAGACCCTGCCGATCGACGTGTCGTTCACCAACTTCGCGCTGGGTGACTCGAACTACCCGATCAACCCGAAGATCCACATCGTCAACAACTCGACGCTGACCCTGCCGGGCGGCACCGAGTTCCAGTTCGACTACAGCAACTCGGCCCCGGGCAACGCCAAGGACCAGTCCGGCTTCGGGCTGACCGTCATCAAGCAGGACAACCCCGGTCCGGGCAACGTGGGCGGCCTCAAGGGCACCTACAACCGCGTCTCGGTGAAGCTGCCGGGCTGGCAGTCGCTGGCGCCCGGTGCGTCGATCGACATGGACTTCGTCTACTACCTGCCGGTCTCGACGCCGTCGAACTGGACGGTCAACGTCGCCGGCACGCTGTACGGCCTGAAGGGCGACCTGACCCGGGGCAGCACGGGCGGCAGCACCCCGTCGCCGACCGCGACGCCGACCGTCACCCCGACCGTCACGCCCACGGTGACCCCGACCGTCACGCCCACGGTCACGCCGACCGTGACGCCGACCGTCACGCCCACGGTGACCCCGACCGTCACGCCGACCGTGACCCCGACCTCGGGCGCCTGCACGGGCGCGCCGAGCTGGGACGCGGGCAGCACCTACGCGTCGACCACCAAGGTGTCCTGGAAGGGCCACTACTACCAGAACAAGTGGTGGACCAAGGGCGACGACCCCAGCGCCAGCGGCGCCTGGGGTGTCTGGAGCGACCTCGGGGCCTGCTGATCGGGAGATCCGATGAGCGTGGCTCAGTGAGGTGAGAGACGCGGTGGCGGTGCACCCGGTCGGGGGGTGCGCCGCCACCGCTTCGTCGTGGGCCGGAGGGCCCGCGGGCCCGGAGGTCTCGGTGGACCCGGGGGCCCTGAGGTCAGGCCGCCTCGACCTTCAGGTCGCGCAGCAGCTTGGCGACGTGGCCGGTGGCCTTGACGTTGTACAGGGCGTGCTCGACCTTGCCCTGCTCGTCGACGATCACGGTGGAGCGGATCACGCCGGTGACGGTCTTGCCGTAGAGCTTCTTCTCGCCGAACGCGCCGTAGGCCTCCAGCACCTTCTTCTCCGGGTCGGAGAGCAGGGTGACCTTGAGGTCCTCGGCCTCGCGGAACTTGCCGAGCTTCTCCGGCTTGTCCGGCGAGATGCCGATGACGTCGTACCCGGCGCCCGCGAAGACCTCCAGGTTGTCGGTGAAGTCGCAGGCCTGCTTGGTGCAGCCGGGGGTGAGCGCGGCGGGGTAGAAGTAGACGATCACCTTGCGGCCGAGGTGGCCGGCGAGGGACACCTGGTTGCCGTCGGCGTCGGACAGGCTGAAGGCGGGCGCGGTGTCGCCGGGCTGGAGACGCTCACTCACGGGGGACTCTCCTGGTGCGTGGACGGGTGGTCGTACCACGGCCAACTTACCTCCGATGGTGGGTGGGGCCGCGCGGGCCGGGTCGGCAACTGACAAACTGGGTCAGTCGCACAGGACAACATCAGTGAATTGGGGTGGCCCGAGTGGGCGAGGCGAGCACGAAGGACAAGTCGGCGCGGACGACCGCCCAGATCGAGGCGGACATCTCCCGCACCCGCACCCAGCTGGCGGCGACCCTGGACGAGCTCGCCATGCGCGTCCACCCGAGCACCATCACGGCCCAGGTCAAGGCGAAGGCCGTGGCCTCCGTCGAGGAGAAGGCCGGCCGGGCGTACGTGGCGGCCAGCGGGCTGGTCGAGCAGGCGAAGGCGCGGTTCGTGGACGAGAAGGGTCAGCCGCGCAAGGAGCGGATCGTGCCCGCCGCGCTGGTCGGCGTCGGCCTGGTGCTGCTGGTCGCCTCGGCCCGCAAGCGCCGCAAGGGCTGAGCGAACGGGGTTTCCCGGGGCCGGGTGCCACAGGCACCCGGCCTTCCGCATGCCGGTCCGGCGTCACGCGGCGCGCCCGGGAGCGGTACCTTCGGGACCGTGAGTACGAACGACGAACCGACCCTGCGGACCACCTCCCCCGAGCAGGACTCGCCGCGCCACGACCGGCTGGGCGAGAAGCTGCCGATCAAGATGCTGCACGACCGCGTCCTGGTGAAGACCGAGGGCAGCGAGGGCGAGCGCCGCTCGACCGGCGGCATCCTCATCCCGGCCACCGCCGAGCTGTCCAAGCGCTGCACCTGGGCCGAGGCCGTCGCGGTGGGCCAGAGCGTCCGCTCGGTGGAGCCCGGCGACCGCGTCCTGTACGACCCCGAGGACAAGCTGGAGGTCGAGGTCCGCGGCGCCACCTACGTGCTGCTGCGCGAGCGGGACCTGCACGCGGTGGCCGCGATGCGCTTCGGCGACGCGGAGGGCTCGACCGGGCTGTACCTCTGACGGCCGGGGCCGCGCCCTGACCGGACGGCCCTCCGGCCGGCCGGCACGCCGTGCCCGCCGCGCGCGGCCGCGCCGCTGTCGGTGGGCGGCAGTAGGGTCCCGGCATGAGCAACGGTGTGCCTTCGAGCGGTGTCCGTTCGATCAGTGACGACCAGCGCCGGGCCCGGGTCGGGCGGCGGCACCTGCTGGCGCGCGCCGAGCGGGTGGCCCGGGTGGAGCAGGTGGCGGACGCGCTCGTCGGGCTGCACGCCACGGACGCCGCGACGGTCTACCTCTCGGCCTGCGCGCGGCTGGCCGAGCCGTCGGCGGCGGAGGTGGAGCGGGCGCTGTACGAGGACGTCTCGCTGGTGAAGCTGCTGTCGATGCGGCGCACCATCTTCGCGGTGACGGAGGAGTTCGCCCCGTACGTCAGCTCGGCGGCCGCGCGGGCGATCGCGGTCAAGGAGCGGGCGACGCTGCTGAAGCACCTGCGGGACTTCGCCGAGGGGTGGGACGAGCCGCGGCTCGCCGAGACCGAGCGGGCCGTACTGGCGGCGCTGACCGTGCGCGGCGAGGCGACGACGGCCGAACTCTCCGTGGACGTACCGGCGTTGCGCGAGACGATGCTGATGGCGCAGGGCAAGCCGTACGAGGCCCGGCAGAGCGTGGGCAGCCGGCTGCTGCGGCTGCTGGCCTCGGACGGGCACGTGCGGCGCTGCCGTCCGCGTGGCTCCTGGCTGAGCAGCAGCTATCCGTGGGCGCCGGTGCCGCAGTGGCCGGACGTGCCGGTGCGGGAGGCGAAGGCCGAGGTGGTCCGGCGGTGGCTGGCGGCGTACGGCCCGGCCACGGTCGAGGACGTGAAGTGGTGGACGGGCTGGACGCTGGGGGACGCCCGCAGGGCGCTGGCGGACCTCGGCGCGGTGGACGTGGCGCTGGCCGGCGGCGCGGCCGGCCTGGTGCTGCCCGGGGACGCGGAGCCGTTGGCGGAGCCCGAGCCGTGGGCGGCGCTGCTGCCGGCGCTGGATCCGACGACGATGGGCTGGCGCGGGCGCGACTGGTACCTGCGGCCGGAGGACGTGCCGGCGCTGTTCGACCGGGCGGGCAACGTCGGGCCGACGCTCTGGTGGTGCGGCCGGGTGGTCGGCGGTTGGGCGCAGCGCGCCGACGGCGAGCTGGTGTGGCGGTACTTCACGGACGTCGGGGCCGAGGGGCGGGCGGCGATCGAGGCGGAGGCGGCGCGGTTGTCGGGCTGGCTGGGGGAGGTGCGGGTGACGCCGCGGATCCGGACTCCGCTGGAGCGGGAGCTGGTCGCGTAGGGCCGGGCGCTTCGGCTGACGGGTCCTCAAGAGGTGTGGGGAGCTCGGGCGGTGACCGGCCCGGTGCTGAGCCACGGGCGTTGCAGTCCGGTGACACGGAGCGCGCTGTTCCGTCGATTGTTCGCACTAGGTTCGATCGTGCACGCCGCCGCATTGCCTCGCGGTTCCTGCACGAGAGGGACGGGCAATGGGCGAGACCTCACCCGTACTTCGCTCAGGAGAACCCGCATGTCCCCCTTGAGGACCCGCCGCGCGACCACCGTCCGTTCGCTGGCCGGCGCCGTTCTGGCCGCCGCGCTGTTCGTCCCCGCGGCGACGGCGTGCAGCTCCACGTCCGCCGCGTCGGGCGCCGCCGCGGCCACCACGCCGCCCGCGCCCGCCGCCACCGCGCCGGCCGTGACCACGCCGCCCGCGCCCACCACTCCTGCCGCGCAGGGCACCGCCGCTCCGGCCGGTACGTCGGCCGCGCCCGGCGCCGGTACGTCGGCCGCCCCGCCCGCCTCGCCCCGGGCCGGCGCGCCGGCGACCACCCCGTCGGCCGCCCCGGCCAAGGGGAAGTCCCCGGTCCGCACCCAGACCCTGGTGGACGGCAGCACGGCCGAGGTCCAGGCGGTCGGGGCCCAGAACTACGCTGCCAAGATCGTCAACAGCGGTGCCGTCCTCGCCACGCTGGAGACGCACGACACCGACGCCGGGCTGGACGCCAACGGCATGTTCGTCGTGCTCTCGCTGGACGGCCAGGTCCACTCCTGGATGGGCGGCGAGCACCAGGGGCCGGGTACGTTCAAGCTCGCGGGCGGTTGGACGGCCAAGGTCACCAAGGTCGGCGAGCTCCGGTACCGCGCGCAGATCCTCGGCAACGACAACGCCGTGAACGGCACGCTGGAGGCGAACCAGCAGGACGCCGGAGCCGTCGCCAACGGCGTCTACATCGTGCTCAGCGCCGGCGGCGAGATCAGCGCCCACATGTGACCGGGCGCCGCTAGGGCGCCTGCCCGGTCCGCTGTGCGGTGGGCTGCCCGGTCGCCTGGTGGGTCGGTGGCACGCTCACGTCGGGGGCCGGCGGATGGGTGCTCGGGGGCGGCGTCGGGGTCGGGGTGGGCCGGGGCGGCGGGGTGGGGCGGTTGGTGGGTGCGGGCGGCTGTTCCGGGCCGGTCGTCGGGGCGGGGGCTTCGGTGGTCGGGCCGGGCGCCGTCTCGGTGGGCCGGCTGCTCGGGACGGTCGGCGCGGGGGCGGTCGGTGCCGGGGCGCTGGTCGGCGCCGCGGTGGCACTGGCACCGGTGGTGGCGCTTGCCGACGGCGACGGGGAGGGCGAGGCACTGGCGGTCGGCCCGCCGGACTGGGTGTTGCCGCGACCGGGCTGGAGGTCGAAGCGCTGGACGTCGGTGCCGTCGAGCGCGTCGGCCATGTAGGCGGTCCAGATCCGGGTGGGGAAGGCACCGCCGTTGATCCGGTCGTAGCCGGCGGTGCCGGACAGCGGCTCCTTGGCGTGGGTCTTCGGGTTCTCCCGGAACAGGCCGACGGTGGTGGCGAGTTCGGGGGTGAAGCCGGCGAACCAGGCCGACAGGTTGGAGTCGGTGGTGCCGGTCTTGCCGGCGGCGGGGCGTCCGAGGTCGAGGGCGGCGGCGCCGGTGCCGCGCGGGCCGACGACGTCGCGCAGGACGTCGGTGACGGCGTCGGCGGCGCCCCGGTCGAGCGCGGTGGTGGGCACGTGGTCGGGCATCTTGGGGACGTCGATGGCGCCGCCGGTGTTGACGCGTTCGAGCTTGGTGACCGACCACGGGGTGTACGCCTGGCCGTGGTTGGCGAGGCCGGCGTAGGCGCCGGCCAGGTTGAGGGCGCTCGGGGTGGCGGTGCCGAGCGTCATCGAGGTGTTTCCCGGGTCCATGCCGGGGACGTTGTCGGGGATGCCGAGCCGGACGGCCGTCTCGCGGACGTGGGCGAGTCCGGCGTCGACGCCCTCCTGCGCGTACACCGAGTTGACGGACTTCACCATGGCGTAGCGCAGGGTGATGCTGCCGTAGTCGATGTCGTCCTCGTTGGGCGGCGCGTACGGGGTGGGGCCGCCGGTGACGGGGCGTTCGCTGGTGCCGTCGTAGCGGGTCTCGGTGGTGATCGGGCGGCCGTCGCCGCTGCTGCGGCCGGAGGTGAGGCCGGC
Source organism: Kitasatospora sp. NPDC003701 (assembly GCF_053587085.1). Classification (NCBI taxonomy): domain Bacteria; kingdom Bacillati; phylum Actinomycetota; class Actinomycetes; order Kitasatosporales; family Streptomycetaceae; genus Kitasatospora; species Kitasatospora sp. NPDC003701. The sequence goes on along the minus strand of NZ_JBSFNM010000039.1, from coordinate 77,170 downwards.
GGCGAGGTCGAAGGCCTTGAAGGTGGAGCCGATCTGGTTGTCCTGGCGCAGGACGTCGTTGTAGGGCTGTTTGGCGTAGTCGGGGCCGCCGTAGACGGCGACGACGCGCCCGGTGGCGGGTTCGACGGAGGCGCCGGCGACGCGGACGTCGGTGTCGGTGGTGGGCCGGGCCCTGGGGTCGAGCTCCGCGGTGAGCTCCTCCTGGACGGCGCGCACGAAGGCGTCCTGGCGGGGCTTGTCGAAGGTGGTGGTGATGCGCCAGCCGCCGGCCTTGAGGGTGGCGGTGTCGAGGATGCCGGCCGAGACGAGGTAGTCGTCGGCGACGCCGACCAGGTAGCCGGACTGGCCGCCGAGGCCGGTGGCGGGCTGGGGGTCGATCGGGTCGGGGAAGGTGACGGCGGCGCGGTCGGCCGGGGTGAGGAAGCCGAGTTGGACCATGCCGTCGAGGGTGTAGTTCCAGCGGGCGACGGCCTTGTCGCGGTTGGCGGGGGTGGCGGTCTTCACGTCGTAGAGGCTGGGGGCCTGCAGCAGGGCGGCGAGGTAGGCGCCCTGGGGGAGGGTGAGCTGGGAGACGTCGACGCCGTAGTAGGCGTGGGCGGCGCTCTGGATGCCGTAGGCGCCGCGGCCGAAGTAGCTGCTGTTGAGGTACCCGGTGAGGATCTGGTTCTTGCTGCGCTGCTGGTCGACCTTGAGGGCGATGAAGAGTTCGCGGCCCTTGCGCTCGATCGTCCGGTCCTGGGTCAGGTAGTAGTTCTTGACGTACTGCTGGGTGATGGTGGAGCCGCCCTGCTTGCCGCGGCCGGTGAGGGTGTTCCAGCCGGCCCGGACCATGCCCTTCAGGTCGATGCCGCGGTTGCGGTAGAAGCTGCGGTCCTCGGCGGAGACGACGGCGTGCTGGGTGTCGAGCGGGATCTGGCCGATCGTCACGTCGGTGCGGTTCACGGCCCCGGTGCGGGCGATCTCGGTGGTGCCGTCGGCGTAGAGGTAGATGTTGTTCTGGGCGACGGCGTGGGCGTTGGCGTCGGGGACGGGGACGATGAGGTAGAGCACGGCGAAGGAGCCGACGGCGAGGAGCAGCACGGCGGTGAGCGCGCCGAGGGTGACCCGCCAGGTGGGCAGGAGCCGGCGCCACAGCGGCCTGGCGCGGCGGGCTTCGCGGCGGGCGGCCCGTCGGGCCTGACGCCGGGTGCGGTGGTCTGCCCTCAAGGTCATGCCGCGATTATGTGCTATTTGACCCGTGATCAGGCGTTGGAATAACCGGGTGCGCTGGAAGATCGTCGGCGGTACGGTGAAAGGTGCGAACCACATAGCGCACCCAGTTCGGGCAGCTCCGCCCGCCTGACCCGGGACCCCCTGGGTGGGGTCGGCCGGAGCCGTTCCGCGTGCGCCGGTGTCCCCGGGGACACCCACCCGCTCCTATTTGTCGACAAGGAGACAATATGTCGAACACCGTACCCGCCGAGTCGCAGTTCCGGCACCCTCCCGAACCCGGCGGTGCTCCGGGTGGTGCTGCGGGGGGTGCTTCCGACGGTGCCCCGCGCGTCGCCGGCGGTGCGCGGGGCGCGGTGGCGCTCCACCTCGCCATCGCCCGCGGAGCCTTCCGCCGCTACGCCACCTACCGGGCCGCCACGCTGGCCGGCGCCTTCACCAACACCGTCTTCGGCTTCATCCTCGCCTACACCTTCGTCGCCCTCTGGCAGGCCCGCCCCGGCCTCGGCGGCTACGACCAGACCGCCGCCGTCACCTACATCTGGGTCAGCCAGGCGCTGCTGGTCACCGTCGCGGTCTGGGGCGGCGGCTTCCAGGACGACGTCCAGGACCGGTTCCGCAGCGGCGACATCGCCGTCGACCTCTACCGCCCGGTGGACTTCCAGGGCTGGTGGCTGGCCACCGACCTCGGCCGGGCCGGCTTCCACCTGCTCTCCCGCGGCACCCTGCCGATGCTGGCGGGCGCGCTGGTCTTCCGGATCCGGCTGCCCGAGCAGCCGCTGACCTGGCTGTTCTTCCTCCTGTCGGTGCTGCTCGCGGTGGTGGTCAGCTTCGGGCTGCGCTTCCTCGTCTCGCTGACCGGCTTCTGGCTGCACGACTCGGAGGGGGTGCGCTCGGTGATGCTGGTGGTGTCGATGTTCTTCTCCGGGATGCTGCTGCCGCTGGCGCTCTTCCCCGGCCTGCTCGGCGAGCTCGCGCCCGTGCTGCCGTGGGCCGCGCTGGTCCAGGTGCCGACCGACGTCTTCCTGGAGCGGGCGACGGGGGCCGGGCTGTTCGGCGCCCTCGGCTTCCAGCTCGCCTGGGCCGCGGGGCTGGTCGCCGCCGGCCGGGGCGTCCAGCTGCTCGCGACCCGCAAGGTGGTGGTCCAGGGTGGCTGACCCGACCCTCACCGCCGGTCCGGCCGCCCCCGCCGCCGGTACGACCGACCCGCTCCTGACCGACCTGCTCCTCACCGAGCGGAGCCTGCTCGCCCGCACCCGCTGGGCGCTGCGCGCCTGGTGGCTCACCGCCGCGATGTGGACGCGGGCGATCATGTCCTACCGGGCGTCCTTCGTGCTGATGCTGGTCGCCAACCTGGTGGTCACCTTCCTCGACTTCGTCGTGGTGATCCTGATGTTCCGGCACACCGATCAACTGGGCGGCTGGACCCTGCCCGAGCTCGGCTTCCTCTACGGCACCTCGGGCTTCGCGCTCGGCACGGCCAACCTGCTGGTCGGCAGCGTCGACGGCCTCGGCGAACGGATCCGGGCGGGCACGCTGGACACCATGCTGATCCGGCCCGCCCCGGCGCTCGCCCAGGTCTGCGCCGAGCGCTTCTCGCTGCGCCGGCTCGGGCGGCCGGCGCAGGCGGTCGCGGTGCTGGCCTGGTCGCTGGCCGCCCTGGACGTCGACTGGACCTGGGACCGGGTGCTGCTGGTGCCGGTCCTGCTGGTCTGCGGCACGGCGATCTTCGCGGCGATCTTCGTGGGCTTCGCCGCCCTGCAGTTCTGGTGGGGCGAGGCCAAGGAGATCCAGAACGCCTTCACCTACGGCGGCGCCACCGTGCTGCACTACCCGCCGACCGTCTTCGCCAAGGAGCTGGTGGCGGGCACCGTGTTCGGCATCCCGCTGGCCTTCGTCAACTGGCTGCCCGCGCTGCACATCCTCGACCGGCCCGACCCGCTCGGCCTGCCCGCCGCCTTCCGGTTCGCCTCGCCGCTCGCCGCCGTGCTCGCGCTGGTGGTGGCCGGGCTGGCCTGGCGCGCCGGGCTGCGGGCCTACCGCGGCACCGGCAGCTGACCCCGGGCCCCGGCCCGGTTCCCCCGACCCCTCCCGAAAGCAGGACTCCCATGGCACTGATCGAACTCGACGACGTCCGCCGCACCTTCACCGTCCGCGCCAAGGTCGGCCGCTTCAAGCGCGAGAAGCGCGAGGTCCGCGCGGTGGACGGGCTGAGCTTCACGGTGGAGGCCGGCGAATGCGTCGGCTACATCGGCCCGAACGGCGCGGGCAAGTCCACCACCATCAAGATGCTCACCGGCATCCTGGTGCCCTCCGCCGGCCGGCTGCGCGTCGCCGGCGTCGACCCGGCCCGGGAGCGCGTCGCGCTGGCCCGCCGGATCGGCGTCGTCTTCGGGCAGCGCACCACGCTCTGGTGGGACCTCCCGCTCCGCGACTCCTACGAACTGGCCCGCCGGATCTACCGCATCCCCGAGCACCGATATCGCACCAACCTCGAACGCTGCGTCGAACTGCTCGACCTCGGCGCCCTGTTGGACACCCCCGTGCGCCAACTCTCGCTCGGCCAGCGGATGCGCGGGGACTTGGCGGCGGCGCTGCTGCACGACCCGCAGGTGCTCTACCTGGACGAGCCCACCATCGGGCTGGACGTGGTGAGCAAGGGCCGGGTCCGCGACTTCCTGCGCGAGGTCAACCGCGACCTGGGCACCACCGTGCTGCTCACCACCCACGACCTCACCGACATCGAGCAGCTCTGCGACCGGGTCATGGTGATCGACCACGGCCGGGTCGTCTACGACGGCGGCCTGGAGGGGCTGCACGCGGCGGGCGAGAGCGAGCGGACCCTGGTCGTCGACCTCGCCGAGGCGCGGCCGCCGATCGAGGTGGCCGGGGCGCGGGTGGTGAAGGTCGAGGGGCCGCGGCAGTGGCTGGCCTTCCCGGCCCAGCAGAGCGCCGCCCCGATCGTCGCCGCCGTCGCCGACCGGTACCCGATGGTCGACCTGTCGGTCCGCGAGCCGGCCATCGAGGACGTGATCGCCCGGATGTACGCGGAGGTCGCGATCGGCTGACCGCTCGGCGCGCGTGCCCGGCCCGGCGGCCGGCCGGGCACGCGCCGCCGGTACGCCCCGGCGGCGACCCGTGCGCACCGACGGGTGCTCGCCCGTGCGTTCCCATCGCGTCACCTGTGCGGGTGGCGGACGTGACTCCGTGGCGTGTCACCGAGTTGACCTTGGCATCGCCCGGCGACCCGTGCACCGCTCGGCGAACGCTCGGCGGACTGTGCACCGGAGGGGCAGCGCCCGATGACCGTACCCGATGTGACCGTGGTGATCGCGGTCTACAACACCATGCCGTACCTGACGGCCTGCCTGGACTCGCTCGTCGCGCAGACCATCGGACCGGCGCGCATGGAGGTGGTCGCGGTCGACGACGGTTCGACGGACGGCGGCGGCGCCGTCCTCGACGAGTACGCCGCCCGCCACCCGGGCCTGTTCACCGTGCTGCACCAGGCCAACTCCGGCGGCCCGGCCGCGCCGACCAACCGGGGGCTGGCCCTGGCCCGCGGCCGGTACGTGCTCTTCCTCGGCGCCGACGACTGGCTCGGCGCCGAGGCGCTGGCCCGGATGGTGGCGGCGGCCGACACCTGGGAGTCGGACGTCCTCGTCCCCAAGCAGATCGGGGTGAACGGGCGGCTGGTGCCGCAGGGCATCTTCGGCGCCACGGCCGCCTCGGTCGGCTTCGAGGACTCCGCGCTGGCCTGGGCGCTCGCCGACACCAAGCTGTTCCGGCTCGACCTGATCAGACGCCACAACCTGTCGCGCAACGAGGGGCTGAAGGTCTACTCGGACCAGCCCTTCACGCTGGCCGCCTGTCTGCGGGCCCGCCGGATCTCGGTGCTCGCCGACTACGACTACTACCACCTGGTGCTGCGTGCGGACCTGGGCAACGTGACCCAGCGGGCCGGGGCGCTGGACCGGCTGCGCGGGGTCGCCGCCGTGCAGTGGGTCGCCGCCGAGCTCGCGGCCGAGGGGGGACAGCTCGACGCCATCCGGGCCCGCCACTTCGGCTGGGAGGTGCCGCAGCTGCTCCAGGCCGACTTCCTGCTCCACACCGAGGAGCTCCAGGACGAGATCTGCGCGGGAGTGGCCGACCTGGTGGGGCAGTTCGGCGCCCGCGAGGTGTACGACCGGCTGGCGGTGGCCGACCGGGTGCGGCTCGAACTCGCCGCCGCCGGGCGGCCGGACGCGCTGCGCGACCTGATCCGGTACGAGGCCGCGCACGGGGACCCGCCGGTGGTCGTCGACGGACGCCGCCACTACGCGGGCTACCCGGCGTTCCGGGACGCCGGGCTCGCACTGCCCGACGAGCTGTTCCTGCTCGCCGAGGCGCCCGCACCGGGCGAGGCGTCGGCCGCATCGGGCGAAGGGTTCGAGGCGTCGGCCGCGCCGGCCGGGCCGCCGCCGGTCACGCTGGTGCAGCAGGTCTGGCGCGGCGCCGTGCCCGCGCAGGTGCGCCGCCGGCTGCGCCGCTACCCGGCATGGCGGCGTCTCACCGACGCCGTTCTCACCAACACCATGAACGGGGGCCGGCGTTGAGCCCGCTCGACATCTGCGTGGTCGGCCTCGGGAAGCTCGGTCTGCCGCTCGCCGTCCAGTTCGCCGCCAAGGGCCACCGGGTGGCCGGCGCCGACGTCTCGCCCGAGGTCGTCCACGCGGTGAACCAGGGCCGGCCGCCGTTCCCCCGGGAGGCGGGCCTGGACGAGGCCCTCAAGCGGGTGGTGGCCGAGGGCCGCCTGCGCGCCACCACCGACACCGCGGCCGCGGTGGCCGGGGCAGAGGCCGTCGTCCTGGTGGTCCCGCTGATCACCACCGCCGACGGCGCCCCCGACTTCACCCTGCTCGACGCCGCCACCGACGCCGTCGCCGCCGGACTGCGCCGCGGCGCCCTGGTCAGCTACGAGACGACCCTGCCGGTCGGGGTCACCCGCGGCCGCTGGGCGCCGCGGCTGGCGGCCGGCTCCGGGCTCACCCCCGGGCAGGACTTCGCGCTGGTCTTCAGCCCCGAACGCGTCCGCACCGGCCGGGTCTTCGCCGACCTGCGCCGCTACCCCAAGCTGGTCGGCGGCATCGACCGGGCGTCCGGGCGGCGCGGCGCCGAGTTCTACCGCGAGGTGCTCGACTTCGACCCGCGCCCCGACCTGCCCCGGCCCAACGGCGTCTGGGAGCTGGAGTCGGCCGAGGCCGCGGAGTTCGCCAAGCTCGCCGAGACCACCTACCGGGACGTCAACATCGCCCTCGCCAACCAGTTCGCCCGCTACGCCGACCGGATCGGGGTGGACTTCGCGGCCGTCGCCGACGCCTGCAACTCCCAGCCGTTCAGCCATCTGCACCGGCCGGGCGTCGCGGTCGGCGGCCACTGCATCCCGGTCTACCCGCGGCTCTACCTGTGGAACGACCCCTCGGCGACGGTGGTCCGGGCGGCCCGCGAGGCCAACCTGGCGATGCCCGGGTACGCGGTCGGGGTGCTGGACGGCGCGCTGGAGGGCGGGGTCCGGGAGCGGGGAGTGCTGGTGCTCGGCGCCGCCTACCGGGGCGGGGTGAAGGAGACGGCGTACTCCGGCGTCTTCCCGCTGGTCGAGGCGCTGCGCGCGGCCGGTGCGCGCCCCTACGTGGCCGACCCGCTGTACCGGGCCGAGGAGCTGGCGGCGCTCGGGCTGCCGCCGCACGGCGGTGAGCCGGTGGCGGCCGCGGTGCTCCAGGCCGACCACCCCGAGTACCGGGAGCTGGCGCCGGCCGACCTGCCGGGGGTCCGGGTCCTGCTGGACGGCCGCCGCTGCACCGACCCGCAGCGGTGGGACGTCGCGGGGGTGCGGCGGATCGTCCTCGGCGGCGCGTAGCCGGGCCCGTCCGCGCCTGCCGGTTACCCGTGTGCCGGGCCCGTCCGCCCCTGCCGGTTACCCGTGTGCCGGGCCCGTCCGCGCCTGCCGGTTACCCGTGTGCCGGGCGCGGTGGCACGCGCGGTGGCACGCGCCCGGCGCGTACAGGTGGGGCGCGCCCTCCGCTTGCGCCGGGCAGCGGGCAGACTGGCGGGGTGAGTGACGATGCCTTCAGCGGGACCGGGCCCGGGGTCCGGTTCACCGCGGCCGACGAGGAGAAGAGACGCGGCGTCCGCCGGATGAAGACCATCGCGACCGGCCTGCTGGCCTTCGCGACCCTGGTCTTCGTCCTGGCCACCTGGGCGAAGTCGGCCGGCGCCGGCGGCTGGGCGGGCTACCTGGCCGCCGCCGCCGAGGCGGGCATGGTCGGCGCGCTCGCCGACTGGTTCGCCGTGACCGCGCTCTTCCGCCGTCCGTTCGGCCTGCCGATCCCGCACACCGCGATCATCCCGACCAAGAAGGACGCCTTCGGCAAGTCGCTCGGCGACTTCGTCGGCGACAACTTCCTCTCCGGCCAGGTGGTGCGCGGCCGGCTCGCCGCGCTCGGCATCGCCCGCCGGCTTGGGGAGTGGCTGGCCGCACCCGGCAGCGCCGAGCGGGTCACCCGGGAGGCGTCGGCGGCGCTGCGCGGCGTCCTCGCGGTGCTGCGCGACGACGACGTCCAGGCGGTCGTCGGCGAGGCGGTGACCAGGCGGGCCGCCGCCACCTCGGTCGCCGAGCCGATGGGCCGGATGCTCGGCAGGGTGGTCTCCGACGGCGGCCACCACGGGATGGTCGACCTGGTCGCCGTCCGGGTGCACGACTGGCTGACCGAGAACCACGAGGAGGTCGTCCAGCGGGTCACCCAGAAGACCCCGGGCTGGACGCCGAAGTTCCTCGACCACCAGGTCGGCGAGCGGGTCTACAAGGAGCTGATGCGGTTCGTCACCGACATCCGGGACGACCCGCGGCACGCCGCGCGCGGCGCCATCGACAACTTCCTCGCCGACTTCGCCACCGAGCTGCAGACCGATCCGGAGACCATCGCCCGGGTCGAGCGGGCCAAGGCCGACCTGCTGGTCCGCCCCGAGGTGCAGGAGCTGATCGCCTCCACCTGGGCCGCCGTCCGCGCCCTGGTGCTGAACGCGGCCGAGGACGAGGACAGCGAGCTGCGCCGGCGCATCCGCGACGGCGTGCGGGACTTCGGTGCGCGCCTGGCGACCGATCCGAAGCTCCAGGCCAAGGTGGACGGCTGGCTCCAGGACGCCGCCCAGTACCTCGTCGACACCTACCGGGCCGAGATCACCTCGCTGATCTCCGAGACCGTGGCAGGCTGGGACGCGGACGACGCGTCCCGCAAGATCGAGGCCAACGTCGGCCGTGACCTGCAGTTCATCCGGATCAACGGCACCGTGGTCGGCGCCCTGGCGGGGCTGCTGATCCACACCGTGGCGGTCGCGCTCGGGGGCTGAGCCCCCGGGTGTGCCTATCCTTGCGGACACCACCGATACGCGCGTAGAGGAAGAAGGGCACCACCGTGGTCCAGCCGGACGGAAGTCGGATCGGAAACCCCGTTCAGAACCGGGGCATCGAGGCGTTCATCGCCGGGATGCCCAAAGCAGAGCTGCACGTCCACCACGTCGGCTCGGCCTCGCCGCGGGTGGTCGCCGAGCTGGCCGCCCGCCACCGGGGCCAGTCCAAGGTGCCGGTCGACCCGACCGCCCTCGCCGAGTACTTCACCTTCACCGACTTCGCCCACTTCATCGAGGTCTACCTCAGCGTCGTCGACCTGGTCCGCGACGCCGAGGACGTCCGCGCGCTGACCTACGGCGTCGCCGAGGACATGGCCCGGCAGAACATCCGGTACGCGGAGCTGACCGTCACGCCGTACTCCTCGGTCAGCCGGGGCATCCCCGACGTCGCCTTCATGGAGGCCATCGAGGACGCCCGGCTGCGGGCCGAGAAGGAGCTCGGCGTCGTGCTCCGCTGGTGCTTCGACATCCCCGGGGAGGCGGGTCTGGCCGCCGCCGAGGAGACCGCCCGGCTGGCCGTCGACCTCGCCCCCGAGGGCCTGGTCAGCTTCGGCCTCGGCGGCCCGGAGATCGGCGTGCCGCGCCCGCAGTTCAAGCCGTACTTCGACCGGGCGCGGGCGGCCGGTCTGCGCAGCGTCCCGCACGCCGGTGAGACCACCGGGCCGGAGACGGTCTGGGACGCCCTGCGGGTGCTCGGCGCCGAGCGCATCGGCCACGGCACCCAGGCCGTGAAGGACCCGGCCCTGCTGGACTTCCTCGGCGAGCACCGGATCCCGCTGGAAGTCTGCCCGACCTCGAACATCGCGACCCGCGCGGTCGAGCGGATCGAGGAGCACCCGATCCGGCAGATGGTCGACGCGGGCCTGCTGGTCACCGTCAACAGCGACGACCCGCCGATGTTCGGCACCGACCTCAACACCGAGTACGCGGTCGCGGCCAAGCTGCTGGACCTGGACGAGGCGGGCGTCGCGGCGCTGGCGCGCAACGCCGTGGAGGCGTCGTTCCTTGACGCGGCCGGCAAGGCCCGGATCGTCGGCGAGATCGACTCCTACCTGGCCGGGTGGGACAAGGGCTGAGGTTCCCGGTTGCTTCGGGTGTGGCCCTCCGCGTGCACGCGGAGGGCCACACGGGCAGCTAGACGTCGAACTCCCCGTTGCGGATGGCGGTGAGGAGGTCACGCCATTCGTCGGTGGTGAGTTGGGCGACGGAGGTGGGGTGGAGGCTGCTGCGGAGGTAGACCGCGTCGGGGGTGATGGCCACTTCCGGGCAGTTGTTCCCGTCTCCGCACGCAGAAGGCCTCTGCCAGTCGAGCTCTTCCACAAGTGTTCCTCTCAAAGGGTGTTCATGATGCTGGAAACGAGATCACGTGACTCGGCTGGGTCGAGAGCTCGTTCCTTCATCGCCCCGATGATGCTGCGGTAGTTTTCGAGCTGGTTGGTTTCGGTCAGGAACGTGGGCAATCCGACCGAGTCGAGTTGAACCGTGTCCAGGCGGGCCACGGGGCCTCGCGCGTACATGACCGCCTGTCCCGCTCCCTTGAATCCGCCCGACCGGAACTCCAGGACGCGAAGTGTCACGTTGGGCAGATCGGACAGCGTGAGCAGGTGCTTCAGCTGGGATCGAGCCACCGCCGGCCCGCCGAACATCATGCGCAGCGCGGCTTCGTGCACGATCGCCTCGTATTCGATCGGGTTGCTCCGAGTGAGAAGCTCTGATCGCCGCATGCGGTTCTCGACTCGGGCCTCGACGTTCAGTGGCCTGAGAGGGGGATAGACCTCGCGGAAGATCTCGCGGGCCGTGTCCTCTGTCTGCATCAGGCCGGGTACGTGGCAGATCTGGTACGTCGCGATGCCAAGGGAGTAGTGCTCGACCTCGGAGATGTCGAGCAATCCGGCTGAGACGAGGCCGCGATGCTCCTCCCACCACCCTTTGGTTCTGTCGCCCGCCATGACCGCCAGGGCATCGACGTACTCGGAGTCTCCCTCCTCGTATTCCGAGGCCAGGGTGAGCACCCGTTCGGGTGTCACGGAGTAGAGCCCCTGCTCGATGAGCGTGATCTTTGTGCGGTCCAGCCCGAGGACGGCAGCGGCCTCGGCTGTGGTCTTGCCGGCGGCATCTCGCATCTTCCGTAGCTCGATGCCGACCCGCTGCCTTCGTGCGCTTGGGGTAGGTGGCATGGGCCCAAGCATCTACCGCCACGGTATCGAGAGTCCAGCCACTCCTAGGCGGCACATGTTCCTGATCTGATGGCACAAGTGCTGTCTCATGCCCTACAGTCTGTGATGCACCGCTCACCGGACGGGTTGTCAGTAACGTCCAGGATCAGGGCAGTTGGTACCGGCTGCCCGGGCACCGAAGAGCACTCGTATCGCGGCGTCGCCTGCTCCGCGACGGGCTTGCTCACGGCGACACCCCCACCGGTGTGCCCCACCTACACCGCAGGGAGATTCCCCGTGTGTAACTGCATCCTCAACTCCTCGACCCTCGCCCTCGCCCGTGAGTCCCTGCGCGCCGCCATGGCGCGCGCCGGGTGGGACTTCGAGACCATCGCCGATGCCGAACTCGCCCTCGCCGAACTCGTCGTGAACGCGTGGCGGCACGGTCGCACGTCCTCGCCGGTCGTCCTGGTCCTGATCCTCGGCCGCACGCTCCGGGTCTCGGTCAGTGACGACAGCACCGAGTTCCCCGAGCAGCGCGAGCCCTGTGAGTTCGCGGAGTCCGGGCGCGGCCTCCGGCTCGTCCAGGGCCTCACCCACCGCTGGGGTACCGAGCCCCGCAAGCACGGCAAGTCCGTCTGGTTCGAGCTGGACGCCGCCGCGTGAACGCCGGGGTGCTCGGGCTCCTGATCCTCATCATCCTCGCGGCCGTCGTCGGCGCCGTCTGCCGACTGCGCAGCGAGGCCGTCAACGAGCCCGTCGGCGACGGTGATCGCGCCGACTCCCTCCCGGTCGAGCGGGTCGCCATATCCTCCTGAGCGACGAAGCAGCGGGTCGCGCCCAGTCCGGGACCGGGCGCGACCGCTTCGACGGGGGCGCGACATCGCGGCGAGCCTGCGGCTACAGGCTGGTGTGCGGGCCGGACTTCCCGGTGAAGGGGAAGAGCGGATAACCCTCGAAGCAGCGTCCGTCGGGCTGGAAGTAGGGCCAGTCCATCCCCGCTCGGTACAGCGCCGTCAGGGCGACGGCCGTGAGCACCGGCGCGAGCCAGTTGACCGCCTGGCCGCCGGGGAGCGGGTGTCTGCGCAATGCGGCCTGGAGGAGTACAAGGACGATGGTCATGGCCAGCCATACGGCCGGCATCGTTCCGAACTGCAAGCCGATGTTGTTGCTGAAGTTGTTTCCGAGTAGGCAGTCGTTCCAGGCCTGAACCGTCAACCACGTGCCGACGATCACGCCGACAGAAGCCAGCGCGGGTGCGAGGAGGTACCGGTCGCAGCTGCTGCGGCCGGCGGCGGCCTCCTGGCATGGATGCTCTGACATCTCCACGGTCCGCCCCCCGGTTTCGGGCGGCAGGCGAGCCGCCGCAACCAGTCACGCCAGACTTGATCCGTGCGGTTCCGGCCCGCCGCCGAGCGTTCCGGTCCGAGAGCGGTGGAGGGTGGTCGGGTCCGCTCGGCTCCGGCCGTCCTGCCGTCGGCGAACTGAAGGATTCCGCTGTTCAGCGCAGGCGGGAGGAGGAGAGGATCGAGGCCAGGTGGGCGACCACCATGCCCCAGGTGATCACCGCGATCGCGGCGAGTGCGATGCGGGTCGGCCCGATGTTCCCGACCGCCGCGTCCGCGACCGCCGTCGCCAGCAGCACCAGGGAGGCCTCGATGCCGTTGGTGACCCGGTGGATCTTGAAGATGGAGGCGAACCGCCGCGCGGTCGCGATGCCCTGCGAACGCGGCTGGGTCGACTCCTCGTCGGCCGGTGCCAGCCCGCTGCGGGCCCGGGCCACGTCGACCAGGTCGGTCGAGGCCTTCAGCAGGACGACGCCCAGCGCCGTCGCCAGCCCGACCGAGACCCACAGCTCGGACCCGCCCCGGGCCGCCCGGACGCCCGCACCGATCATCAGCGCCGCGTCGGCCAGGTAGGCGCCGAGCCGGTCGACGTAGACGCCGGCCGTGCTGAACTGCCGCTTCCAGCGGGCCACCTCGCCGTCGACGCAGTCGAACAGGAGGAACCCCTGGAACAGCAGGGCCGCCAGCACCGCGCCCGTCAGTCCGGGGATCAGCAGGGCCGCCCCGGCGCCGACGCCGCAGACCACCATCACCCAGGTCAGGGTGTTCGGCGAGACGGAGGTGCGCACCAGCTGCCGCGTCGTCCGCAGCGAGACCCGGCGCATGTAGAGGCGGCCCGCCCAGTGCTCGCCGTTGCGGCTCTGCAGCTTCGCCTGCGGTTGGCAGACCTCCCGCAACTCGGCCAACGTCGGGGCGGCGACCTTCACGGATTCCTCCACTGTCCGGCCGGACTCAGAAGCGCGGCTCGGGAACGAGACTCGAAACGATCAGCAAAGGCTACGACCTGCCTCGACCACCGCCCGGGCCGGGGCTTCGATTCTCCGGCATGGAGCGCGACGCCGGACCGCGCGGTGTTCGGCCGGGACGTCGAGCAGTCCTGCGCCGGTGTCCCCGCCACACGCCGGAGCCCCGCCACACGCCGGAGCCCCGCCACGGGGCGGGGCTCCGGCACGTAGGTGGCCCTGGGGGTCAGCCCGCGAAGGTCAGGGTGGCGGCCGCGACGAACAGCACCTGCAGTGCGGTGCGGAGCCCCAGCGGGGTGACGCCGGGCAGTCGGCGCCGGGCGGCGGAGACGTTCGCCGGGAACATGGCGATCATCATCAGGATCAGGGCGCCGGCCGCCCACCGGGACGTCGCCGGGACGAGGACCAGCAGGGCGCCCGCGAGTTCCAGCAGGCCGGTCAGGGTCACCAGCAGCTCCGGGCGGGGCAGGCCGGGCGGGACCATGGCGAGGAGCTTGGCCCGCAGCCGCGGGACGAAGTGGGCGGACGCGGTGAGCAGGAACATCGCGGCGAGCCCGACCTTCAGGGCGGGGTGCCAGCCGTCGAGCATGTCCACACCCGCCAGACCGGCCAGGCGGGCTGCCAGGAATCCGGCGACAAGGGCGATCAACGGTTCCATCTCGGCCTCCGAGGATGGGGACGGTGCCCTGCGGCACAGGGCATCTTGACACCATCAAGTTAGGTGCGGCCCGCGCATCTTGTCAATGACAAGTTATGATCGGAGCATGTCTGCCCAGCCCTATCACCACGGTGACCTGAGGAACGCCCTGCTCGCCGCCGCCGCCGAGGCCATCGAGCAGAGCGGGCCCGCCGCGCTGAGCCTGCGCGAGCTGGCCCGCCGTGCGGGCGTCTCCCACGCCGCCCCCGCCCACCACTTCGGCGACAAGGCGGGACTGCTCACCGAACTCGCCGCCCAGGGGTACGAACTCCTCGCCGACGCCGTGCGCGCCGCCGGTCCGGACCTGATGGAGGCGGGGATCGCCTACGTCCGGTTCGCCGTCGGGCACCGCGCCCACTTCACGGTGATGTTCGAACCCGGCCTCTACCACCCCGACGACCCGCACGTGGCCGCCGCCCGGAGCCGCGCCGGCCAGGCCCTGGCCGCCGCGCTCGCGGCGTCCGCCCCGGAACGCGCGGTGGAGGGCGAGCTCAGGCTGGCGGCCTGGTCGATCGTGCACGGCTTCGCCCAGCTGTGGAACAGCGGGAGCCTGGCCGACCGGTCCGGGGAGGACCCCGCGACGATCGCCCGCGCGGTGATCGGCAACCTGCTCCGCGCCTGATCCCGGCGGCGGGTGGTCGCCCACCCGCCGCCGAACCCGTGCGGGCCGCGGAGCCCCCGGGTCAGCTCAGATCAGGGCCACCGCCGGCACCGGCGCGCCCGCGCCCCGGTGCAGCCAGCCGCGCTCGGCGGCGGACCAGGTGGTCGTGGTCAGCAGGTAGACGGCGGCGGCCAGCGGCACCAGCGCGGCGAACAGCACGGTGCCGAAGGACAGGAACGGCAGGAACCTCAGCCCGGGCTGCGCGGCCTGCTGGGGAGCGGCCGCCTGCGCCCGACGGGCCCGGCGGAAGTTGACGAACGCCACGGCGGCCAGCCCCGCGTACAGCGCGCCGAACACCACCCACTGCGCGACGCCCTGCGCGCCGCCCACGTGCAGGCCGAGCGGGACACCGAACAGCTTGTGGCCGAGCAGGTCGTTCGGGGTGGTGAACAGCCGGTACATCACCGAGAAGAACGGGATCTGCACCAGCATCGGCAGGCACCCCGCGAACGGCGAGGCCTTCTCCTCCCGGTACAGCTCGGCGAGCGCGGCCTGGAGCTTCTCCGGCCGGCCCTTGTGCTTGCGGTTCAGCTCGGCGATCTTCGGCGCGAGCCGCGCCCGGGACTTCTCCCCGCGCGCCGCCGCCCGCGCCAACGGGTGCAGGGCGAGTCGGACGCCGACGGTGAACAGGACGATCGCCGCCGCCGTGGGCATCAGCTGGGCAAGGGTGGCGACGACATCGTGGGCCAGGCCGACGGCCGGGTCGAGCACTGCGAAAACGGACATGGTGGAGCGAGCCCTCCGGGGTCTCAGCGTCTCGGGACATGAGTGATCGGCGGAGGGCGGCCGCGTGGAACGGCGGTGGGGAAAGGGGTGGTTACGCGGCCGCCGGGGCCGCGCCCGGCGCCCTGGGGCGTCGCCTGCCCCGGGCATCGGGATCGCGCTGCGGGAGGAAGGCCGTCCGGAACGCGCGACGCCGCAGCGTCCCGTCCCGCACGGCGGCCGGCGCCCGCGCGCCCAGCAGCCGCGCGGCGACCAGCGTCCCCGCGACCGCCCCGGCCAGCAGCACCACGGCCGCGGTGGCGGCCACCGAGGTCAGCGTCCCACCTTCGGTGAGCACCTCCCCGGTCAGCACCCGGAGCAGCCCGAGCAGCATCGCCACCAATCCCACGGCGTGCTCCTCTCCCGCGCTCCGGACGTACCGACTGTCAGACGTTGAGGACGATGGTACGACGCCCGGACCCCTGGGGTCAGGCCATGTTCACGGCGTACACCCAAACCTGTGCGAACCCGTCGGCCGTCGACGCGAGCCAGACGGTGGTGGCGACGGCCTCGTGCCCGGGCGGCAGCGACTCGAAGCTCCCTTCCCGCAGGGGGACCGATCCCGTGGGATCAGGCGCACCGACCTGACGGAAGCCGGTCAGAGCAGGGCTGTCCACATGGCCGCCCTCGGTCCACGCCCCGACCCCGAGCCCCGCAGCGAACCTCTCCACCTCGTCCTGCGGCAGCCGGAAGGAGAGCACGGCCAAGTCGTCCTGAAGCCCGTTCTGGTACCCCCAGTGGACGTCGACGGCCGAGGCGGGAACGGGCAGCCGGGCGAAGTCGGTGACCTGTGAGGAGGCGACGCCCGGATCCCAGTCCGCCCCTCGTTCCGCTGCGGAGGACATCCACAGCGAGAGCCCGAGGAGGGTCGCTGCCACCGCCGCGACAGTCAGCGCTAGCACGACGAGGACGCGGGGCCGCCTCCGCTTCCGCCCGGGGGAGACGCTCATCGCGGTTGCCTGCCCGGGTCGGCAAGGGTGCCGTCCTGGCCGGCAGGTCGTGTACCGGTGTCGGCGGGTTCGAGGGGAGCCCCGTCCCCCACGGTCCGGGTCGACGCGGCGCTCCGGCCCCTGATGTCGTACTCCTGGGCCAAGCCGCTCTGGTGCAGCTTGGCCATGTCCTGGTCGGTGATGTTCATGCCTGCGATGTCGGTCGACTTGTTCTTGTCCCAGTTGTACCGGTCCCAGACGTTGACCTGGTACTGCATGGAGACCACGGGGCTCCCGTCCGGTCCGGCCTTCACGGTGACGAGGCCCGAGACGACACAGGCCTGGCTCCCCACCGCCGTGAACCAGTTCGGTTGCGTGCGCTGGTCGAACGTGTAGTCGTTCCTCGCGTTGCGGGCCGTTTCCACGGGAACGGCGACCGGGGCGCCCCCCGCCTTCCGATAGGCCTCCAGGGCAGTCCTTCGCCAGGCGCCGTCACTCCTGGCCAGCAACCCCTCGATGTGCGTCCGAAAATCCGGGTCGTCCCGCAGCATGCGATCCACGTCCACCGTCAGCGGTCGACCGGTCCCGTCGAGGTAGTGCTGCATGTGACGCGCCGCGTCCTCCCGGCCGGAGAACGTCCCGGCGGCGGCGAGCCCCTGGGCCATCGCCGCGATCCTCAGCTCGTCCCCGCCGGGCTCCCGGACGTTGAACGGGCCCGAGCCGTCATCGGGCGCGCGCCACCGGTACGTCGGATCCAGCACCCCCGCCTCGACCAGCGCCGCCGGGGTCATCTCCATGAGCTGTGCTCGAACGGCGGGGTCGACCGTCGCCCACCAGGCCGGCACGTCCCTGCGGTCCTTCGGCATGCCCACCGCACCCATCACGTCGGCCCGGGCGTCCCGTACGGCGTTCGGGTGGGTCGCGGGGTCGACCTCGTCGGGGTTGATCGCGCGCAGGGCGGCGGCCGCCGTCGCGTCGGCCTCGGTGGCCGCCGCCACCGCCCTGCGCATCGCGTCGACGTGGCCCTGCAGCTCGTTCCACTTCCGCTGCCGGTAGGCGATCGAGTCGGGGTCGTTGCGTTCCTCCGCCGGGAGGGCGGGGAGCGTGGCCGTGCCGTCCTCGGCCACGGTCGCGCCCAAGGCCTCGGCGTCCGCGATCGCCCGGAGCAGGTTCTGCCCGGCCTCGGCGAAGGACGACTTGGCGCGGCGCAGGACGGCGGTGACGGCCAGTGCCTCGTAGTGGAAGGCGCTGAGTTCCTCGGCCAGGAGTCCGATCTCCCGGGCTGCCTCGTCGGCGGCGGCCCCGGTCCAGGGACGATGCCCGGCGGGGGAGAACGCGTACGGCCCGGCGCCGGTGAGGGGCTGGAGGATTCCGGACCGCACCTGGGCGCCGATCTGTTCCACGTGGCCGGAGACGCTGTTCCAGGTGTCGCCGGCCCGGTCCAGCGGTTCCAGGGCGGTGTGGCGCAGTTGCGCGAAGGTCACCACGGCTACTGCGCCTTGAACGGGTCGGCGGCGGCGCTGTCGGCGGCGCGGTAGCCGGCGGCGGTGGCCTCCAGGCGGTCGGCGGTCAGGCCGAGGCGGTTGTCCAGGCTGGTCCAGCGGGCCTTCCACCAGGCGAGGACCTGCCCCAGCGCGGCCCCCGAGCCCCAGCCGCCGGCCAGGACCTGGACGGCGGCGGCGGTGTCCGGTTCGACCTGACCGACGGAGTACCTCAGTTCGCCCTGGAGGCGCCGCGAGACGCCTGCGGCCTGCCGGAGAGCGTCCGGTTCGACGCGTAACGGGGTACCCGCCGGTGCGGCACTCGACCACGGGCCGGTACCGCCGACAGTGCCCGGTGCGGAGGGCGGCGGCGGGGCGTCCTGGCCGTAGAGCCAGGGATTCTGCCTCGCCTCGGTGGTGTCGGTCATCCAGAGCCCCCTCTGTGCGATGAGTCGATGGTCGGACGTTAACGCACCACCTTTGCGTGCGCGGACGATTGCCGATTCCCGCGCCGTAGCCAGGGGTGCTACGCGGGGCTACCTTGGAAGGATGAAGACGATTACCCAGCGGGAGTTCCGGAACAACTCCGCCGCGGTGATGGACGCGGTGGAGGCGGGGGAGACCTTCCACATCACCAGGAACGGGGTCGAGGTCGCCGAGCTGCGGCCGGTCGCGGAGCGGCGGCGGCTCACGGCGGAGGAGCTGGTGGCGCGGCACGTCAAGCTGCCGCGGGTGGACTACCAGCAGATGCGCAAGGAGGCCGAGGAGTACTTCGGGCCCGAGGAGCTGGTGGGGGACGAGGGCGACGACCCGTTCGAGCGGCGGCGTGGCTGAGCGGCGCAGGGCGTCCCGGCGGCGGCCGGCCGGGGTGCTGGACACCTGCGTCTACATCGACCTGGCCCTGCTCAACCCGGCCGAGCTGCCGGCCGTGCCCGAGCTGACCGCGATCACCTTCGCCGAGCTCCAGCAGGGCGTCTCGATGGCCCGGGACGCGGTGAGCCGGGCGGCGCGGCTGGAGGTGCTGGGTGCGGCGATGGCCGACTTCGACCCGCTGCCGTTCGACGCGGCCGCCGCCGCCCGGTACGGCACGCTGGTCACGCTGACCATCGCCGCCGGGCGCCAGCCGCGCCCGCGCCGGATCGACCTGATGATCGCGGCCGTGGCCTCCGCGCACGGGCTGCCGCTCTACACGCGCAACGTGGCGGACTTCCGGGGGCTGGGTTCGGCGGTCGAGGTCATCGGGATCTGACCGGGTGGCCGGCTGACCGGGCGGCCGTCCCACGGCTCCGGGCTCCGCTCCTCCTCGTTCTCGTCCGGGCCTCGGCGGAGCGGAGCCCCGGAGCAGGTCAGTCGAGCCGGACGGTCGTACCGGTGGCGGCCGAGGTGCGGGCGGCCTCCAGGACGGTGAGGGTGGCGACGGCGTCCTGCGGGTCGACCGGCGGCGGGGTGCCGGGGGTGGCCAGGGCGGCGGCGACGCCCGCGTAGAAGGCGGGGTAGTCGCCCGGGTCGGTGGCCAGGGTGGTCGCGGACTCGTCGGTGCCGAGAGTGCCGTACCGGGACGGCTGGTCGGCGCCCCACGGCGCCCCGTCGCGGCCGGTGCCGTCCGGGCGGTGGCCGGCCCGGAGGTCGGCCTCCTGCGGGTCCATGCCGGACTTCACGTACCCGGCGGTGTCGCCGAGCACCCGCAGCCGGGGGCCGACGAGCGGGGTGATGGCGCTGGTCCACAGGTGGGAGCGGGTGCCCGAGGCGTGGGTGAGGGCGAGGAAGGCGTCGTCGTCGACCACCGCGCCGTCCCGGCGGACGTCGATCTCGGCGTAGACCGTCTCGACCGGGCCGAACAGGGTGAGTGCCTGGTCGACCAGGTGGCTGCCCAGGTCGTACAGCGTGCCGCCGACCTCGGCCGGGTCGGCCAGCTCGCGCCAGCCCGCCTTGGGCTTCGGGCGGAACCGCTCGAACCGGGACTCGAAGCGGTGCACCCGGCCGAGCGCGCCCTCGCGGACCAGTCGGGCGGCGGTGAGGAAGTCGCCGTCCCAGCGCCGGTTCTGGAAGACGGAGAGCAGGACGTCCTGCTCCCGCGCCAGCGTGCAGAGCTCCAGCGCGTCCGCGGCGGTGGCGGCCAGCGGCTTGTCGACGACCGTCGCCAGCCCGGCGCGCAGCGCGGCCCGGGCGAGCGGGGCGTGGGTGCGGTTGGGCGAGGCGATCACGATCAGGTCGAGCGCGTCCGGATCGGCGAGCAACTGCTCCGGCGTGTCGACGGCGCGGGCGCCGGGGTGCTCCCGGTGCAGCTGGGCGCGGCGGTCGGGGTTGGCGGTGACCACCGCGTCCAGCCGGAGCCCGGGGGTGGTGGCGATCAGCGGGGCATGGAAGGCGGAGCCGGCCAGGCCGTAGCCGATCAGGCCGACACGGAAGGGACCGTCGTGGTGGCGGAGAGGGCGCGAGGAGGGGCTCATGCGCCTTACTCAACCACGGTGTGCCCGATTGGCCCCGGTTTCGGTGCGGCGGCGGTGAGCTGGTGGCGGTGAGCGGGTGGCGGTGCGGCCGGTGGCGGGTTCGGCGGGCGTCGGTGCAGGCGGGCGCGGGTGCTTCGCGCGCGGGGTTCAGCGGGCTCGGGGTTCAGCGGGCGTGGGCACCGGGGGTGCGGCGGCGCTGGCGGTGGACGACGGCGACGGTGGCACCGGCGAGGAGGAAGGCGGAGCCGATCGAGGCCAGGATGCCGAGCGAGCGGTCCGAACCGGTCTGGGCGAGGTGCTCGGGCGCGGAGGTGGGTGCGGGGGTGGGCACGGCGGCGGGTACGGGGAGCTGCGGGGCGGCCTGCGTGGGCGGTGTCGCGGGGGCGGCTGCGGCGGGGGCCGACGAGGTGGGGGCGGTGGCGGCGGCCACCGGTGCGGGGGTGGTGGCCGCGGTGGCCGGGGCGGTGGCGGTGGCCGGGGCGGTGGTGTGGTCGTGCCCGGCGGGGTGTCCGGACGCCGGGCCGGTGGCCGTGGCTCCGCCGGAGCCGGTCGCGCCACCCGGCACGGGCGCCGTCGTGGGCGTCGTGGTGGGTGCGGTCCCGGAGCCGTCGAAGACCACGTCCGAGCAGGAGTAGAACGCCTCCGGGCTGTCCGAGCGCTGCCAGATCGCGTAGATCAGCTGGCGCCCGGTCCTCCCCGCCGGCACCTTGCCGGGCATTACGTAGGAGCCGTCCGTCAGCTGCGGGTCGGTGACCGTGAGGAAGGGCTGGGGCTCCAGGTTCGCCCAGGTCAGCGGCTTGGTCGGGGAGTAGCTGGCGTTGGTGACGAAGAGTTGGAAGGTGCCCCGGTGCGGGGCGGTCGCGCGGTAGCGGAAGGTGTAGTCCGACCCGGCGACGAGGTTCGTGGCGGGCCAGTCGGCGCGCGGCAGGTCCAGGCCCTTGTACGTCTCCGAGCCCGCGCTGCACAGCCGGCCGTCCGGGATGAGCTCGCGGTGGCGCCCGGCGGCGTCTCCGATCCGCAGGCTCATCCAGTCGTACAGGGCGGCCGTGCCCCCGGTGGCCACGGCCGCCTGGCAGGCCGCCGACTTCGGGTGCTCGGCGCCCTCCAGGTAGCAGCCCTCGATCCGGCTGAGCGGGTTCTGCATCGACCCGTGCGCGGCGGCGGGGCCGCCGCCGAGCCCGACGGTGAGGCCTGCGGCGGCGAGGGTGAGGACGGCGGCGGGGAGACGGCGGCGCACGGACATGGTGAGGGGACTCCTTCGAGGGAGCGGGGTGAGGGTGGTGGCGTTCACGCTAGCCCGGTGGCGCGGGCGTGCTGAGGGGCGATCAGAGCGGTTAGGGGCGGCTTAAGGAGCCTTTGAGGCAAGGGTGTTGGGTGTGGCTCCCGCGCGGGGTGCCGGGCGGGTTGCCGAGCGGGGGCGGCCGGGGGCGCGCGTCCGGGGCCGGCCGGGGAACCCCGCCGGGTGCTCCGCGCGGCGCCCCGCCCCGCCCCGTGGGACGTTCCGGTGGGCGGGACGTACTGCCGTCGGGCTGGTGTGCGGATTAGGCTGTGCCCCGTTGGGGCAGCCAGCAGTACCCCCGGCGGTCCGGTGTCCCGAGGAGGGTCCGGCCGGTGGGAGGCGCAACGGTGACGGCGGTGCGCCGCAGATTTCGTACGACCATCGCAAGACGTTGCAAGACTTCGGGAGACACGCACGTGGCAGACCGCAAGCCCATCGAGTCCTGGCTGACCGACATGGACGGGGTCCTCATCCACGAGGGCACGCCGATCCCCGGCGCGGAGGAGTTCCTGCGCCGGCTGCGGGAGTCCGGCAAGCCCTTCCTGGTGCTCACCAACAACTCGATCTACACCCCGCGCGACCTCAGCGCCCGCCTGGCCGGCATGGGCCTGGAGGTGCCGGAGGAGTGCATCTGGACCTCGGCCCTGGCCACCGCGAAGTTCCTCAAGGGCCAGCGCCCGGGCGGCACCGCGTACGTGATCGGCGAGGCGGGCCTCACCACCGCGCTGTACCAGGCGGGCTACGTGCTGACCGACAACAACCCGGACTACGTCGTCCTCGGCGAGACCCGCACCTACAGCTTCGAGGCGCTCACCAAGGCGATCCGCCTGATCAACGCGGGTGCCCGCTTCATCTGCACCAACCCGGACGAGACCGGTCCGTCCACCGAGGGCGTGCTGCCGGCCACCGGGTCGGTCGCGGCACTGATCACCAAGGCGACCGGCGTCGAGCCGTACTTCGTCGGCAAGCCCAACCCGCTGATGATGCGCGAGGCGCTGAACACGGCCGGTGCCCACTCGGAGACCGCCGTGATGATCGGCGACCGGATGGACACCGACATCGTGGCGGGCATGGAGGCCGGCATGGAGACCATCCTGGTGCTCACCGGTCTCACCGCCGCCTCCGACGTGGAGCGCTTCCCGTACCGGCCGACCCGCGTCGTCCAGTCGATCGCGGACCTGGTCGACCTGGTCTAGCCTCTGCTCTGATGTTGCGGGCCCCGCCCCGGCCGACGGCCGCGGCGGGGCCCGTCTGTTGCGTGCGCCTGTTGCGTATGCGGACGAGGGGGCGGGATGAGTTCGGTGGGGGAGTTCATCGACGAGAAGCGGGTGACCTGGGCGGAGCTCTATTTTGACCTGGTCTTCGTCTTCGCGATCACCCAGGTCTCCGGCCTGCTGCACCACCATCACGACTGGGGCGGGGTCGCGCGGGCGCTGGTGGTCTTCGTCCCGGTGTACTGGTGCTGGGTGGGCACCACCGTGCAGGCCAACATCCGCGACGTGGACACCCCCAGGGACCGGCTCGGCATCCTCGCCGTCGGACTGGCCGGCCTCTTCATGGCGCTGGCCGTGCCCGGCGCCTACGAGGGCCGGGGCGTGCTGCTCGGCGCCGGGTACTGGGCGGCCCGGGTGGTGCTGCTGGTGCTGCTGATCCGCGTCCCGGGCGTCTGGCGCGGTCCGTACGGGGTGGGCGTGCTGGTCAGCGGGCCGCTGCTGTTCGTGGGCGGGCTGCTGCCGGAGGGGCCGCGGACGGTGCTCTGGGCGCTGGGCGCGCTCTGCGACCTGTCCGGTCCGGTGCTGTTCCGCAACCGGCTGGCGAAGGTGGCGTACCACCCGTCGCACATGCCGGAGCGGTTCGCGCTGTTCCTGCTGGTGGCGCTCGGCGAGTCGATCGTCGGGATCGGTGCCACGGCCGCCGCCGTCCGCCTCGACGCGGCCGAACTGGCGGCGGTGGCGGCGGCGTTCACCATCTCCTGCGGGCTCTGGTGGCAGTACTTCGTCTACGCGGCGGACGCCATGCGGCACGCCGTGACCGTCGCCGACTCGCGCCGGGACGTGATCCGCCGGGTGTTCCAGTACGGACACCTGGCGCTGGTGGCCGGGGTGATCGCGGTCGCGGTCGGCTTCGGCGAGACGGTGGCCGACCCGCGGCAGGCGCTCGGCGCGGGCTCGGTGGCGCTGCTGTACGGGGGCTGCGGGCTGTACCTGCTGACCTTCGGCTACACCCGGTGGATGATGTTCCGCGCGGTGTCGACCACCCGGATCGTGGCCGCGGTGGTGGTGCTGGGCCTGATGCCGGTGATGGTGCGGCTGTCGGCGATCGTGGTGTTGGCGGTGCTGGCGGTGCTGGTGGTGGCGCTGAACGTGGTCGAGCACCTTCGGGTGGGGCGGGCGGCGGCGGGCGAGCCGGCTCCGGCGGCCGGCGTGGCCGCGGATGCTCCGGTGGCCGGCGTGGCCGGCGTGGCCGTGGATGGTCCGGTGGCTCCGGCGGCCGGCGTGGCCGCGGATGCTCCGGTGGCCGCGGCGGAGTGAGTTGTCGGTGGGGCTGTGTAGCGTTCGGTGTGGAAAGAGGGCGTGCGGCGCATGGGCCGCGGTACGCCGGTGGTCGGGGCGGTGCGGCGGTGAGCGGCCGTCCGGTGGGAGGTTGATGTCGTGACGGACACGGTCGAGGCAGGCGTGGGCGAGACGGAAGCGGTCGAGGCCGGAGCGGCCGGCGGGCTGGAGCTGCCGGAGGCCTGGCGCGAGGTGCTGGGTGCCGAGGCGGAGCAGCCGTACTTCGCCGAGCTGGCGGCCTTCGTGGCGGCGGAGCGCGCGCAGCACCAGGTCTTCCCGCCGAGCGGGCAGGAGTTCTCGGCCCTGGAGGCCACGCCGTACGAGAAGGTCCGGGTGCTGGTCCTCGGGCAGGACCCGTACCACGACGACGGCCAGGCCCACGGCATGAGCTTCTCCGTGCTGCCGGGCACCAGGACGCCGCCGTCGCTGCGCAACATCTTCAAGGAGCTGGACGCCGACCTGGGCATCCCCGCTCCGGACAACGGCTACCTGATGCACTGGGCCGAGCAGGGCGTCCTGCTGCTCAACGCGGTGCTCACGGTGCGCGCGCACGAGGCCAACTCGCACAAGGCCAAGGGCTGGGAGAAGTTCACCGACGCGGTGATCAAGGCGGTGAGCGCGCGTGAGGAGCCGGTGGTCTTCGTGCTCTGGGGCAACTACGCCAAGAAGAAGCTGCCGCTGATCGACACCACGAAGCACGTGGTGGTCCAGGGCGCCCACCCGTCGCCGCTCTCCGCCAAGCTGTTCTTCGGCAGCCGTCCGTTCTCGCAGATCAACGAGGCGCTGGACGGCTTCGGCGTCGACCCGATCGACTGGCAGGTGCCGAACCTGAAGCAGGGCTGACCCGCACCCGAGCGCGGGACCGCGCCGCCGGCGGCGGGCTGACACCCCGTCCACTCGCGGCCGCCGCCCGTTGTTCACCGACCCCGGACGTCGGTCGGTACCCGGTGTGCGAAGCTGGGTGCCGACCTGGTCGCCGGACCGGGTCTGGGAGGGGCGGTACGTGCGCCGGGTAGGGCGAGGGGTGGGGTTCCGGCTGGCCGCGGGGGCGGCGGTGCTGGGACTGACGGCAGGCGCGGCGGGCTGCGCCGGCGGAAGTTCGGCCGGTGGTCCGGGGAGCGGTTCGGGTGCCGGGTCCCGTGCCGGTTCGGGTATGGTTCCCGCACCGAGCGGGTCCGCGGCGCCGGGCGGCGGTTCGTCCGGCTCCGGGCCCGCCCAGCTGCCGGGCCAGACGTTCTACGTCTCCGACCGGACGTCCGCCTTCCAGCAACTCGTCACCCTGCGCGGTCAGGGCCGGACGGCCGAGGCCGACACCCTCGCCAGGATCGCCGCCCAGCCCTCCTCGCAGTGGCTCGGCGACCAGGCGGCCAGGGGCATCGTCGAGCAGGTGAGCCGCCGGGCCGCCGAGGCGGACCGCACCCCGGTCTTCGTCGCGTACAACATCCCGCACCGCGACTGCGGCCAGTACTCGGCCGGCGGCGCGACCGACGCCGCGTCCTACCGCTCCTGGATCACCGGCGTGGCGGAGGCGCTGGGCGACCGCAAGGCCTGGGTGGTGCTGGAGCCGGACGCCGTCGCGCACACCCTGGACACCTGCGGGGTCAAGGGCGCCGACGCCGCCGAGCGGTACGGTCTGCTGGCCTTCGCCGTCCAGGAGTTGAAGAAGCGTCCGCAGGTCCGGGTCTACCTGGACGCGGGCAACCCCGGTTGGGTGCAGGACCGGTCGGCGATGGCCGAGGCCCTGAGCAAGTCCGGTGTCGCGGTGGCGGACGGCTTCACCGTGAACGTCTCCAACTTCTACAGCACCGACCGGAACGCGGCGTACGGCACGGAGCTCTCCGCCGCGCTGGGCGGGAAGCACTTCGTCATCGACACCAGCCGCAACGGCAACGGCCCCCTGAGCGGCGAGGCCTGGTGCAACCCGCCCGGCCGCGCGCTCGGCGAGCCGCCCACCGTCGACACCGGCCGGCCCGGCGTCGACGCCTACCTGTGGATCAAGAACCCCGGCGAGTCCGACGGCGAGTGCGGCCGGGGCGAGCCCCGGGCGGGCGAGTTCTGGCTGCCGTACGCCCTGGGGCTGGCGCGCGGGGGAGCGTAGCCGCGGTGGCGGTGGCGGTGGCGGTGGCGGTCGCGGTGGCGGTGGCGGTGGCTGCGACCGTCAGGCGGTCACTCGGATCCAGCGGGCGACCGACGGGGTGCCGGCCGCGTCCGTCACGAACAGCATGTACCAGCCGGCCGGCAGCAGGTCGGGGTTGCCGGGCAGGGTGAGCGCGACGCCGCCGGCCGAGCGCGTGCCGATGTCCAGCGCCACCGAGCGCTGCCCGACGTCGGTCGCATGGGTGACCGAACTCGGCCGGATCAGCTTGGCGGTGGCGACGCCGTCCGGCTTCGGCGTGCTCACCGTGACGGTGCCGCCGAGCTTCGCGGTGGCGGGTGCGTCGGTCAGCTGCGGTCGCTCGCCGTGGAACAGGTACGGCGGCGTGTAGATCTCGACCCGCTGCTCGAAGGTGCCCGGCTCGGTGTCGGCCTTGTCGGCGAAGAGCGGGTCGGAGCCCAGGACCACCACCCGGCCGTCGGGCAGCAGGAGCGCCTCCGAGTGGTAGTTCCGTCCGACGGTCGGCTCGGCGGCGGTGCTGAAGGTGTTGGTGTCCGGGTGGTAGACCTGCGACTTGAGCAGGTCGCTCCGGTGCTTGCCGCGGTAGTCGCGCGAGCCGCCGGTGGTGAACACGGTGTCGTTCGGCAGGATCACGCTGTTGAGGTAGCGGGTGCCGCCGGCGGGCAGGTCCGGTCCCGGAGCGAAGGCGGGCTTCGCGGCGGAGAGATCGGCGATGTCGGTACGGGCGGTGGAGAGCGGTGACTCGCCGACGCCCCCGCCGCCGAGCACCATGACCTTCTGCGCCTGGGCGGGCGGCAGCAGGACGGAGGACGAGGTCTCGGTGAGGGCGGGGTCGCGCAGGCCCGGGACCGGCTGGAAGCTGTTGTCCTTCAGGTCCCAGAGCCCGGGGTCGCGGCCCTTGTCCGCCGGGCCGTAGCCCGCGTTGGAGCCGGAGTAGAAGAGCTTGCCGGAGGCGGTCAGGAAGAGCGACGGGTAGGTCGGGAAGTAGCGGTCGGGCGCCTTCGACCAGGTCTTCCGGGCCGGGTCGTAGATCTCGTTGTCGTTGCCGCCGAGGATCTGCCCGGTGTCGTCCAGCCCGGAGACGGTGACCACCCGCCCGTCGCCGAGCCCGGTGAGCGTCGGGTACCAGCGGGCGTACGCCATGTCGGTGACCTGCTCGTACAGCTCGGTGTCCGGGTTGAACTCGAAGGCGGAGCGGATGCCCTGGAAGTCCTGCTTCTCCAGGGTCATCCGGTCGGCCATGCCGTAGAGGTTGCGGGCGTCGGCCCCGGTCAGGCCCTTGATCGTGTACTGGGCGGGGGCGTTCACGACGGACCCGCCGCCCGGCTCCACCGCCTCCACGAACACGTGCTGCTCGCCGGCGGTCACGACGGTCCGGTCGCCGGAGCCGGTCTTCACCGCGGCCGGGACGGTCACCTCGGCGGTGGACACGTACGGGTGTCCGCCGGGGGCGGTGAACACCGTGCCCTTGGGGAAGGTGTGCGCGGCCTCCGGGTTCTCGTTGCGCACCCGCATGGTGCCGGCCGCCTTCTTCACGGTGCCGTCCAGCGCCTCGTAGCGCAGCGTGCCACCGGCCACCAGCAGCCGGCCGTCGGGGAGGGCGGTGTGGCCGCCGCAGAACATGTCGGCCGGGGTCGGGATCCGCTGGTAGGTGTTCGCGACCGGGTCCCAGAGCAGGCTCTTGAACGAGCCCGCGTCGAAGCTCCGTCGGTCGTTCCCGGAACCGGCGATGATCAGGACCTTGCCGGTGCGCAGCAGGCTGGCATGGACGGCGTTGATCCGGAACTCGGCGGGGAGGACGACGGTCTGCCAGTGGCCGTACTCGGCCTTGTACTCCGGGCGGTTGATCGCGTACTGGTGGTACTGCTCGTTGGCGAAGCCGAGCACGGCCGGCGCGTTCATCCCGGCCACGGTCAGTGCGACCGTGCTGCCGAGGGCGAAGCGCCTGGTGCGGCCGGCGTTGCGGATCTTCACGGTGGTCGGTCCCCTCCTGCTGCGGGTCGGACGGCGCGGGCTTTGCGGCGCGGGGTCTGTGGTGCGGGGTCTGTGGTGCGGGCTTTGCGGTGCTGGCTCAACGGGCGGTGGCGGCTGGTGCGGTGGGGGCTCCGGTGGTGGAGGCTTCCGTGGTGCGGGCCCAGGTGGTGCGGGCTCCGCCGGTGGGAGGCCCGGACCGGCCCTGGGGCGGCACGGTCGGGGTGGCGGGGATCGTCGGAGTGACTGGGGTGGCCACCGTGCGGCCGGGCGGTGTCGTGCTCGCGGCGCCGGTGACGGAGAGGGTCGAGGTCGGCCGGGCCCGCCTGCGACGGATCGCGTCGGCAGCCAGCACGAGCATCGGCAACAGGCTGAGCAGCAGCGCCAGGAACGCCCAGGTGCGCATGGCGACGTGGTCGTGGCCGGTGAAGAAGGAGGCCGCGATCGCTCCGCCGAACACCAGCGTCCAGAACAGGTGGACGCGGAACGTCGCCACCCGGTCGGGGCTGGCCGAGCGGCCCTTCGGCGTCACGATGAAGCGGCTTCGGAGGCGAAGCAGCGCTTGCAGGAACGATGCTGCATAGATCGGCCCGCAGAGGGCCGACATCACCATGCCCGCCACGCCGGAGGACCCGGCCGGCTCGTGCGGGCTCACATTGTGCTTGCGGTTCCAGGTGTAGAGCAGCACCTGGAGAGCGGCCGCGTCGCTGTACAGCATCATCCAGATCTCCGAGGAGACGTGGACCCCCGACGCCCCGAAGCCCAGGTAGAGCACGCTCGACACCCCGCCGAGCAGCCAGGTCAGCGCCGCCATCGGGTAGAAGCAGACCATCAGCGTGTAGTTGAGCAGCCGGCCGGGCGACAGCCGCCAGGCCGCGCGCCAGTACTGGGTCAGCAGCGTCTCGTAGGTGCCCCGGCTCCAGCGGAGCTGCTGGGAGAAGAAGTCCGTCCAGGAGGACGGCCCTTCGCCGACCGCCAGCACGTCCGGGGTGTACACCGACTTCCAGCGCGCGCCGGTGTCCGGGTTGCGACGGCGGTGGAACTCCAGCCCGGTCGCCATGTCCTCGGTGATCGAGTCGTACAGCCCGCCGATCGACTGCAGCGCGCTGATCCGCACCGCGTTGTTGGTGCCGACGAACATCGGTGCGCCGTAGCGGTTCCCCGCCCGCTGGATCAGTGCGTGGAAGAGGAACTGCTGGCTCTCCGAGAACTTGGTGACCGCCGAACCCGAGCTGCGGTAGTTCCCGTAGACCTGCGGGCCGACCACGAACGCCACGTCCGGATCCCGGAAGTACCCCAGCATCCGTTCGCCGAACTCGGGCAGCGGGACGTGATCGGTGTCCACCGCCACCCAGAAGTCGTAGGCGGCGCCGTGGGCCTGGAGCCAGCTGTTGTAGTTGCCGTGCTTGGTCCTGGCGCGAAACCGACCCTTGGGCTGGTTCCAGGGCTCGATGCCGCGCCGGCTGAAGTGCCGCGCACCGAGGTGGGCGCAGAGCGCGCGCATCGCAGGATCGTTTCCCTCGTCGAGCAGCCAGACGTCGTACGGGCCGTCGTGCCGGACGGCGAGCGCGGCGGTCAGTGTCCTGCGCACCATCTCCGGCGGTTCCTTGCCCGGCACGCAGGTGGTGAGGAACGCGACCCGGGTGCCCGACTCGGGCGTGACCGGGACGGGGTCTCGGGCGACCAGCGTGGCGTGCGTGTTGGAGACGACGTTGACCAGCCGGAACACCTCGACGACCGCGATGATCGTGACCATCGCCTTGTCGGCGACCAGCAGCCAGGAGTGCGTCTCGCCCGGCCGGACCGGCCAGTGGTCGGGGAGCAGTAACCAGACCAGCAGCACCGACTCCACCGCCGGGGCGGCCAGCAGGAGCAGGGCGGCCCGGAGCCGGTGCGGCTCCCGGCGCAGCAGGCTGCGGTACTGGACGCGGTAGCGGGCGGGGGCGTCCTCGGCGTCGGCGGTTTCGCTGCCTCCCGGGGTGGTGGCCGGGCCGGCGAGGCGGCTGAAGTGGGCGTAGTCGTAGGGGGCTTCGGGGACGGATATGGAGCCCAGGCCATCGCCGATCGCGGTCGCGGAGGTCCTGTCGGAGGTCCTGTCGGAGGTGCTGTCGGGGGTGCTGTCGCGGGTGCGTGGGGGCGGGGGTGGAGTGGCCCGTGGAGGCGGAGTGGTGTGCTGGTGCGGGGCGGCGGGTGTGGCCGGGGGGTGACCGGGCGGCTCTGCCTGCATGGTGCGTGAGAACAGCTTGATCATGTGTGGCTCCCCCCGTGGCCGGCCGTCCGGGCCGACTCGTTCGTGCGTGCTCCGACCGGAGGTATGCGATCCAGTGCCCTGCGCCGCGACCTGTGCGCTGTGGACGACCGCTCCCCCCGGAGCCTGGCTTTCGAAGCAGAGCACCGCCCGGTCAACTGGGCTGTTTCCAGTCAGTCTCCGGTCCGTCAATCATTGCAACGTATACGATCGATTATGTCGCACACATACACGGCTACTTCGAATGCGAGATCCCGGCGTGTTCTCCGGACTCCCCTTCGGGGTGCACGGGATCCTCGACTGCCCCAACTCTCCCGGAGCGTTGACGTGATCGCAACCGATCCGATAAATGATCATTGCGCGAGAGTGAAGATATGACGATTCCCGGCCATATGACCCTGGTTGGTGTTAGGGGAAGGGGAATCGCCCGCCGAGTGCTGCGAATTGATCGAATGGATACGCGAAGGCCGGACCTCCGTACGGACTGTCCGGCCTTCGGTCGGGCTTTCGGCCCGGGGCTTTGCGGTGGGCCCTCGTTTCGGGCCCTTGGCTCAGGCCCCGGGCGGCTCGCGGGACGGCTAGCGTGACGGCTCGCGTGACGCCTCGACGCGGCCGGCGGAGGGGGACGGGTCGGGAAGCGGCGGCAACAGGCCGGGCCCGGTCGCCGCTCGGACCTCGTCGAACGACACGCCCGGGGCCGTTTCGACCAGGCGCAGCCCGTCGCGGGTGACGTCGATGACGGCCAGGTCGGTGACGATGCGGTCGACAACTCCCCGACCGGTGGCCGGAAGCGAAAGCTGCTCGACGATCTTCGGAGAGCCGTCCCTGGCGGTGTGCTCCATGACCACGATCAGTCGTCGGGCGCCGTGCACGAGATCCATGGCGCCGCCCATGCCCTTGACCATCTTGCCCGGGATCATCCAGTTGGCGAGATCGCCGGCGGCCGACACCTGCATCGCGCCGAGTACCGAGACATCGATCCGACCGGCGCGGATCATGCCGAAGGAGAACGCCGAGTCGAAGTACGAGGCACCGGGGGCGACCGTCACGGTCTCCTTGCCCGCATTGATCAGATCGGGGTCCTCGGCTCCCTCCACTGGGTACGGGCCGACGCCGAGGATGCCGTTCTCCGAATGCAGCACCACATGGACGCCCGGCGGGAGGTGATTGGAGATCAAGGTCGGCAGGCCGATGCCCAGATTGACGTACTGCCCGTCCCGGAGCTCCCGGGCGGCTCGCGCGGCGAGTGCGTTCCGCGCGTCGAGCGCCCGGCCGGTGGTGGGCCCGGCGGCGGACTGGGCGGGGGTGGGCGTGACGGCGGGCGTGGCGGCGGTGCCGGCGGGCAGCGCGGTGAACGTTTCGGTGGTCATCGCGATCAGGCCTCCTGGAGTGCGGTGAGGACGGTTCGGCGCTCGATGCGGCGGTCGTCGGGATCGGCGAGGACCACGCGGTCGACGTACACCCCGGGCAGGTGGACGGCGTCCGGTCCCAGCGCGCCCGGCTCGACGATCCGGTCCGCCTCGACCAGCGTGATCCGGCCGGCCGCGGCGCAGAGCGGATTGAAATTGCGGGCGGCGGCGTGGAACACGCAGTTGCCGTGCCGGTCCGCCACCTCGGCGCGGACCAGCGCGAAGTCGGCGGTGATGGCCTCCTCCAGCAGGTAGCGGCGGCCACCGAACTCCCTGACCTCCTTCGGCGGCGAGGCCAGCGCCACCGAACCGTCCGCCCCGTACCGCCAGGGCAGCCCGCCCTCCTCGACCTGGGTACCGACCCCGGCCGGGGTGAAGAACGCGGGGATGCCCGCGCCACCGGCCCGCAACCGCTCGGCGAGCGTGCCCTGCGGGGTCAGTTCGACCTCCAGCTCGCCGGACAGGTACTGCCGGGCGAACTCCTTGTTCTCTCCGACATAGGAAGAGATCGTCCGGGCGATTCGGCCGGCCCGCAGCAGCAGGCCCAGCCCCCAGTCGTCCACTCCGCAGTTGTTGGAGACGACGTGCAGGCCGGTGGTGCGGGTGGCGGCCAGGGCGCCGATCAGGGTGCTGGGGATGCCGCAGAGGCCGAAGCCGCCGACGGCCAGCACGGCTCCGTCGGGGATGTCTCCGACCGCTTCGGCGGCGGATTCCAGGACCTTGTCCAAAGGGTCACCTCATGAGGGGGAGGGGTGGAAGGAGGGAAATGGAGCGGGAACGGGCGTGGGAGCGGGAACGGGAGCAAAGGACGGGAGGGGCGGAGCGGGATGCCCGCCGGGCCGCGCCCCACCACCGTCACCGTGCGGGGGGCACTCCGGCCATGGCGACCGGCTCCACGCATGTGTACGGACACATGGCCCGCGCCCACATCCACCGGCTGATGGACGGGATCCGGTCCGGCGGTATGGCGGCCTGGGCCACATCCGGGCGCACCGATACGGCGCCCGGGCACATGTCGCAGCCTTCACACCGCACCTACGGTTCCGGCATCCACCCCGCCGCACCTTCAGGAGTCGGTCACCATGCCCAGCTCGACAGCCCTCGCCAGGACCGCCGTCGGTGCTTCCACAGACTCGGCCGCTTCGGGTGGGCCGGGCCGCAAGCTCGCCGCCGTCGCGGCCTGCGTCCTGCTCGCGGCCGGCTGTGCCAAGGCCGGTACCGCCGGCACCACGGCGGCGGACGGTGGCGGTTCCAAGAGCGCGGTCAAGGTCGGCCTGGTGTACTCCAGGACCGGGCCGCTGGCCGCGTACGGCAAGCAGTACCTGGAGGGCTTCAAGGCCGGCCTGGCCTATGCGACCAAGGGCACCGGAGCGGTCGACGGACACAAGATCGAGTTCGAGGAGCAGGACGATGCGGGAGACCCGGCCAAGGCGGTGTCGGCCGCCAAGGACCTGATCGGCAAGGGCCACAAGATCCTGGCCGGCTCCACCGCCTCGGGCGTCGCTCTCCAGGTCGGACCGATCGCAGCCCAGAACAAGGTGCTCTTCATCAGCGGACCGGCCGCCGCCGACAAGGTCACCGGGTTGAACGCGTACACCTTCCGTTCCGGCCGCCAGTCCTACCAGGACATCAGGACCGCGGCCTCGTTCATCGGGGACGCCAAGGGCAGGAAAGTCGCCGTGCTGGCTCAGGACAACGCGTTCGGGCAGGCCAACGTGGCCGCCGTCAAGGCGGTGCTCGGAGGCCAGGGTGCCACCGTCGACTCGGTCCTCGCCCCGCCGAGCGCGACCGACCTGACCCCGTTCGCCTCCCAGGCCAAGGCCGCCAAGCCCGACCTGCTGTTCGTCGCCTGGGCCGGCGACACCTCGTCGGCCCTGTGGACGGCGCTGAACCAGCAGGACGTATTCGCCGACACCAAGGTCGTCACCGGGCTCGACCTCGCCGCGTCCTATCCGCTCTTCGGATCGGCGGCCGAGAAGATCTCTTTTCTGAACCACTACTTCGGCGGAGCCGCCGGCACTCCGGTGGAGAAGGCCATGGACGAGGCCGTCACCGCCGCGGGCGGAAAGTCCGACATCTTCACTCCGGACGGGTTCACCGCCGCCCAGATGATCGTCCACGCGGTGGAGGCCAACCGCGGCTCCGCCGAGGACACGTCGGCTCTGGTGAAGGCCTTGGAGGGTTGGAGCTTCGACGGGGTGAAGGGGCGGACCACGGTGCGGGCCGAGGACCACGCGCTCCTCCAGCCGATGTTCCAGGTCCGGCTGACCGGTACCGGTGCGGCCGCCAAGCCGTCGGTGGAGAAGACGCTGACCGCGGACGAGGTGGCGCCCCCGGTCACCCCGATGGCGGGCTGATCACCATGTCCCGTCCCGCTTCGTCCACCGTGGCCGCGCCGGTACTGCGGCTGACCGGTCTCGGCTGGTCCGTCCGCGGGGTTCCGATCGTCGAGGACGTCTCCTTCTCGGTCGGGGAAGGCGAGTTCATCGCCTTCATCGGACCCAACGGCGCCGGGAAGACCTCCCTCTTCAATCTGATCTCCGGTATCTACCCGGCGAGCCGGGGCAGAGTGGAACTCGACGGCGCCGACATCACCGCCGAGGCCGTCCACGCCAGGGCGCGCCGCGGGCTCGGCCGTACCTTTCAGACCTCCTCTCTCTGGCCGGGGATGACGGTGGCCGACCACGTCCGTCTGGCCGCGCAGGCGGCCGCCGGACCGCGAGCCTCGTACCGGCTCTGGCGCCGCGCCGACCGCTATGCGGACCAGGTGGCCGCGACCCTGGAACGCACCGAACTCGCCCATCGGGCGGGAACCTTGGCGAGTGCCCTGTCCCACGGTGAGAAGCGCAAGCTCGAACTCGCCGTCCTGCTGGTCTCCGACCCCCGGCTCATCCTGCTGGACGAGCCGATGGCCGGGGTCAGTGCGGAGGAGGTGCCGGCCCTTACCGCGCTGATCCGCTCGGTGCACCGCGACCTCGGCCGCACCGTGCTGATGGTGGAGCACCACATGGACGTCCTGCTCGGCCTGGCCGACCGCCTTGCTGTGATGCACCATGGCACGCTGCTCGCGTTGGACACCCCGGAGGCAGTGATGGCGGACGCCACCGTCCAACAGGCTTATCTGGGCGAGGCGCTGTGACCGACTCTCCTTTCCCCACCGCCTCCTCCGGCTGCTCAGCTGGCTCGGTCCCCTTCGCTTCTGCCGGTGCCGGCGTCGGCGGCCCGGGTACCGCCGCTGCTCAGGCTCCGGCCGATTCCCTCCTCTCGGTTCGTGATCTGCGGGTGGTCATCGACGGGTTGCACATCCTGCACGGGGTCGACTTCGATGTGGCGTCGACCGGTGTCACCGCCCTTCTGGGGCGCAACGGTGCCGGCAAGACCACCACGGTCAAGGCCGTGATGGGCCTCGTGCCGCGTACCGGCAGCGTCCGGTTCGACGGGACTGAGCTCTCCTCTCTGCCTACACATCTCGTGGTCCGCCAGGGCATCGGGTACGCCCCCGAGGACCGTGGGATCTTCGCCGGCCTCACGGTCGCCGAGAACCTGCGTCTCGCCGAGCGGGACCGGGACGCCGAACCCGCCTACCGCCTCGTCCATGAGCTGTTTCCCGAACTCAAGCAGCGGGCCGCCCAGTTGGCCGGAACACTTTCGGGTGGCCAGCAGCAGATGGTGGCCATCGGCAGGACCCTGCTCAACCGGAACCGGCTGATCATCGCCGACGAGCCGACCAAGGGCCTCGCGCCGAAGATCGTCGCTGAGGTGGCCGATGTCCTGGCCCGGGCCGCCGAGGCCGTTCCCGTCCTCCTGGTCGAGCAGAACCTCGCCCTCGTTCGCCGCCTGGCCGGCACCTGTGCCGTCCTCGCCGACGGTCGCACCGCCCACCAGGGTGACACCGCCGCGCTGTTGGCCGACGAGGTAGCCGCCCGCCGCCTGCTGGGTGTCGGCAGCCACCGGCCGGGCGCCGACTCCCCGGCGTCGTCGACCGACCCCTCGCCGGTCGGCCGGGCTCCGGCCGCCCCGCCTGTCACTCCGGAGGTGAACCCCTGATGGACACCATCGTTCTCCTTTCCTGTACCGGACTCGGTCTGGGGGCGCTGTACTTCCTGGTGGCCTCCGGCCTCTCGTTGATCTTCGGTCTGATGGACGTGCTCAACTTCGCGCACGGCGCCCTGCTCTCCATCGGCGCCTATGCGACCTGGTGGGCCGGCGCGGAGGCCGGCTTCCCCTTCTGGCTCGCGGTGCCGTTCGGCACTCTGGTGGGGACGGCAGCTGCCGTCCTGCTGGAGTTCTTCCTGATCCGGCCGCTCTACAGCCGCCCGCGGGACCAGATCCTCGCCACCGTCGGCGTCGGGCTGGCCGTGCCCGCTCTCCTGATGGGTGTCTGGGGCGCGGACGCCCGCCCCTTCCCACAGCCGGCTCTGCTCTCCGGCACCTGGCACCTGCTCGGTGCGACCGTCCCGGTCAACCGTTTCGTGCTGGTGGCCGCGGCCGGGTTGCTGCTGCTCGCTCTTCGGTTGTTCCTCGCCCGTACCCGCTACGGGCTGATCGTCCGGGCCGGCGTCGAGGACCGGGCGATGGTCACGGCGCTCGGCATCGACGTGCGCAAGGCCTTCTCGCTCGTCTTCGCCATCGGTGGTGCCGCCGCCGCGCTCGGCGGTGCCCTCGGCGGCCTCTACTTCGGTTCGGTCAATCCCGGCCAGGGGACCGGGCTGCTCATCTTCGCCTTCGTCGTCGTCGTGATGGGTGGCATGGGCTCGGTCACCGGGGCGGCCGTGGCCTCGGTGTGCGTCGGCCTCGTCCAGCAGTTCGCCAACTACTACACCGCTGCGGGACTCGGCGACCTCTCGGTCGTCGTCCTGCTGGCCGTACTGCTCCTCGTACGACCCCGCGGACTCACCGGGAGGCTCGCGTGAGCAACTGGACCCCCGACACGAGCACCGATGGCACCGCGGCCGACCTCGCTGCGGCCGGTTCGGCAGGGGGGACTGACACCAGCCCTGCCGAGAGACATTCTGGACGGGCGGCGGAGGTCCGCGCCATCCCTCGAACAGGTGAATCAATCACCGAGCGCTCGACAGCGGTGCACCGAGCGCTACGCTGGTGGCCGATCGCTCTGCTGATCCTGTTCCTTGTCGCCCCATACAGTGCGCTTCCCGTTCCGGGATTGCTCGACGGCCCGCTCGGCAGCCCCGGAAGTCTCCAACTCATCGCCCTGTGCCTGCTCTACGGGGCGCTCGCCACCGGCTACGACCTCCTGCTCGGCCGTACCGGACTGCTCTCCTTCGGTCACGCGCTCTACTTCGCGACCGGCCTCTACGCCACCGATCTCGCCATGCTGGAGCTCCGACTGCCGTTCGTCGCGGCGGCTCTCTTCGGCGTCGCCTGCGCGGTCGCGCTGGCCCTGCTGCTCGGCTCGGTCAGCCTCCGCGTCACCGGCATCGGGTTCTCCATGGTCACCCTGGCCTTCGCGCAGGCCGGTTCGATCCTCGTCCAGCGCAACCCGGGTGGCATGACCGGCGGCGAGGAGGGCCGGTCCGCGCCGGCGGAGCAACTGCCCTCCGCCTTCCTGGGCATCGAGAACACCGCCAACCTCTACTGGCTCGCCGTCGCCTACCTGGTCCTCACCCTGGCCGCCGTCCACTGGGCCGTCGGCTCACCGATCGGAAGGGTCTGGGAGGGCATCAAGGAGAACGAGCGCCGGGTCGAGGTGCTCGGCCTCCGGCCCTATGGCTACAAGTTGATCGCCTTCGTCCTCGCCGGAGGCCTTGCCGCGGTGGGCGGAGTGGTCTACCTGCTGCTGACCGGGGGTGCCACGCCGCAGGCCGCCACCTCCGATGCGACGCTCTCGC
This sequence comes from Kitasatospora sp. NPDC003701, assembly GCF_053587085.1. Lineage (NCBI taxonomy): Bacteria > Bacillati > Actinomycetota > Actinomycetes > Kitasatosporales > Streptomycetaceae > Kitasatospora > Kitasatospora sp. NPDC003701. The sequence goes on along the minus strand of NZ_JBSFNM010000039.1, from coordinate 39,647 downwards.
TGCTGGTCATGGTCGTCCTCGGCGGATCCGGCACGCGCTGGGGCCCGTTGCTGGGCGGCGTCATCTACACCTGGGCCGGCCACCGGCTCGGTGACCTCGCCAACTCGGAGGCGATCGCGGACCTCCCCGCGGTGCTGCGCGTCCCGCTCTCCCAGCCGTTGTTCCTGTTGGGCGGCCTCTTCGTCGCCGTGGTCTACCTGCTGCCCGGCGGCCTGGCCAGACTGCCGGCCCGCATCCGCGCCGCCCGTTCCGTCCGCTCCGCCCGGGCCACCGGCCGGGCCGGTGCCCCCAGCGCCCGCCCCACAGGAGGCACCCCCGCGTGAACGCATCACCGCAGCACCCCGAAGAGCTGACCGTCCCCGTCCCCGGTGGGGACTTGGCGGTGCTCCGCTGGCCCGCAGCGGTGCCCGGAGCCCCGACCGTCGTCGCGGTGCACGGCATCACCGCCCATGGCCTCGCCTGGTTCGAGGTCGCCCGCGTGCTCGCCGGCCGGGCCACTCTGATCGCGCCGGACCTGCGTGGGCGCGGGGCCAGCCGTACGGTCGGCGGGCCGTACGGACTGGCCCGGCACGCGGACGACGTGGCGGCCGTGATCAGCGCGCTCGGCCTGGGGCCGACCGTCGTCGTCGGCCATTCCATGGGCGCCTGGATCACGGCCTTGACCGCCGTGCGGCATCCGGAGCTCGTCAGCCGCGTGCTGCTGGTCGACGGAGCGGTCAGCTTCCCGCTCCCCGACGGTGTCCGGTCCGAGGACGCGCTGGCCGCGGTGCTCGGCCCGGCACTGGCGCGGCTGTCGATGACCTTTCCGGACCGCGCGGCCTATCGCGCGTTCTGGCAGCGGCACCCGGCCTTCAAGGCCGACTGGTCGGACGGCATCGACGCCTACACCCAACGCGATCTCGTCGGCGTCGAGCCCGAACTGCGTTCCGCCTGTGTACCGGAGGCCGTTCAGGTCGACGGCGAGCAGGTCCTGCTGGACCAGGACGCAGCCGCTGCCGTGCACCGACTGCCCTGCCCCGGTGAGCTGCTGTGGGCGGAGCGCGGACTGCTCGACGAGCCGCAGGGCCTCTACGACAGCGAGCGGATCGCCACGGCCGGGCTGGATCCGGCCAGGGTGGTGGCCGCGACCCTCGTACCGGACACCAACCACTACTCGATCCTCTGGGGCCGGGCCGGCGCCGAGGCCGTGGTGCGAGGCCTGCTCGGCGTCGGACCCGCCGCCGACTAGCGGACCCCGGGGTACGGATCGGCCGGCGAGGCACCCCGCCTCGCCGGCCCGTCCCCCCTGCGGTGTCACCGCCGTGAACTGCTCACCCGGCGGCGCCGAGGAAGGTCCCCCACCCGCCGGTCGGCGCCTGTCCGACGTTCAGCGAACGCAGCTTGCGGATCGTGGACTGGTCCTGGACCTCCAGCCAGTCGACCAGCTGCCGGAAGGAGACCAGCCGGACCTCCGGCTTGGCCGCGATGGTCTTGAGCGTCTCTTCGACGGCGTCCATGTAGATCCCGCCGTTCCACTGCTCGAAGTGGTTGCCGATGAAGAACGGCGCACGGTTGCCGTTGTAGGCGCGGTCGAATCCGGCCAGATAGGCGTCCCGCGCCTGGGAACGCCAGTCGTTGTACTTGGAGGGGTCGCCCTTGGTGCTGCCGGCCGACTGGTTGGCGAGGATGTTGTAGTCCATCGAGAGCACCTGGAACGCGTGCCCGGGGAACGGGATGCTCTGCAGCGGGAAGTCCCATATCTTGCCGTCCTGCACCTTCTGCGGCCATATTTGCTGACCGCCGGAGGAACTGGCGTCGTACTTCCACCCCAGGGCGGCCGCGGTCGGCAGCAGCGCCTTCTGCCCTTCCAGACACGGGGTGCGGCCGCCGATGAGCTCCTTCTTGTAGTCGAAGGGGAGCGGGTCGACGTCGGTGAAGCCGGTGTTGGTGCGCCACTGGGTCACGAACGAGACCGCCTGGTCGATCTCGCTCTGCCAGTCCTCGGGGGTCCACTTGTTGACACCGTTGCCGTCCGAACGGGTCGAGCAGAAGTGCCCGTTGAAGTGGGTGCCGATCTCGTGGCCGGCCGACCAGGCCTGGCTGATCAGTTTGAGCGTGGTCTTGACCGCGCCGTCCGAGAGGTACGGGATGTCGGACGCGCCGACCGCGTGCTTCGGCGGGTGGTAGAGGTCGGCCTTGCCCTTCGGGAGGGTGTAGATCCCGGAGAGGAAGAAGGTCATGGCGGCCTTGTGCTCCTCGGCCAGCTTGAGGAAGCGGGGGAACTGGCCGTCATCGGTGCCGCCGGCGCCGTCCCAGGAGAACACCACGAACTGCGGCGGCCGCTCGCCGGGCTTGAGCTTCTCCGCCTTGGGCTGGTTCGGCTGGGGGCCGGTGTCGGAAGTGGAGCCGTCGCCGATGGGAGTCCCCTTGGACGCGCCCGTGGTCGGACTGCCGCTCCCCGTCGGCCCGCCGGTGCCGGTGCCGGTGCCGCCCGGACCGGGAGCGGAGGGACTCGACCCTGAACCCGATCCGCCGCTGGAGCACGCCGCGACCGCCCCGAGCGCCACAGTCGCGGCGGTGGCACTGAGCACGGTCCTGCGCGAGATGCTGGTCATGGTCTCCCCTGGGTGCCGCTGGCCGGGTCGAAATGGCGTCAGTGGGCCGTACCGGTCAAATCGGGCAATTGATGATTAATACGCCGTTAGCATGCCATGTGGACGCAGAGGGCACCAAGGTGCCGAGGTCCATCGACAGTGAACACGCCTACCCGGCCCGGACGGGCTGCAACAACCAGCGTTCTGTTGCCGTCCTGTGACGCTTTGCACAGTCTTGGGCGACCAGCTGTCGGCAGGCCGAGCCGATCGGCCACCCGGTCCTCGTGAACCCAGAGCTCTGGGTCGCTGAGCGCTGAGTTGCCGAGCGCTGGGTCGCTGAACCTTGGGGTGTCGAACGTTGGGCATCGATCGGCGGGTGCCGCGAAGGGGGCGTCCCGCGGGGCGGCGCCCTGTAGTGCATCGGGTGCCTGGGAGGTCCGGTGCGTCGCGATGGCACGGCGTCACGGCGTCACGGCGTTGCGGCGCCGAGGCCGGCGCCGGTACCGGGTTCGGTGGCGCTCCCGCTCCGTGTCGTGGAGCGTGCGGGCGTCAGTTGATGACGAGCCGACGGTTGCGCCGCACGATCCGGGCGATGGCGGTGCTGACCATGGTGGCGGCGGTGCAGGAGACCGCAAGGCTCAGCCAGGCGGTGTCGAACCAGTGGCTGTTGAGCCAGCCCAGCGTGACGATGTAGGCGGCCCAGATCAGGGCGGCCAACGCCGACCAGCGGAGGAACCGGTGCGGGTGGGCGTGCGCGGGGGAGTGGCCGATGGCCAGGTCGAGGATGGTCCGGCCGGCCGGTACGAATCGCGCGACCACCACCATGGCGGCTGCCGCCCCGGTGGTCCGCCCGTCCAACGCCTGCTGGACCCGGGCCACGCTGGCCGCCAGCTGCGGGCGGTGTTCGAGGCGACGCTGGACCGAGGGGGCGCCCCGGCGGGCCAGTGAGAGCAGCAGGAGGTCACCGAGGAACGAGGCGACTGCCACGCCGAGCCCCAGCACGACCGGCGCACCGTCTATCTGCGCCGTCTTGAGCACGGCCAGGATGACCAGTGTTCCGCTGGGGATGAAGGGGAGAAACGCGTCTCCCAGTACGGCGCAGAGCGCCAGGGCGCAGATCCATGAGGATCCGATCACCGCCGCGATGTCCAAAGTAGGTACTCCCTCCAGGCTGCCCGGGGGAGCAGATGGCTGCAGGGGGTAACGCTAGCGCCTCGACTTTTCATGCCATGAAGCACCCCGGCTGTGCTGGGCATCACAAGACGCGAGCCCCTGGAGCGGGGTGCCGTTCCAGGGGCTCGCGGGGATCGATCGGCGCTGGTCCAGCCCGATGACCTTGCAGGTGGGGGCGGATCCGGTTTGGGTGATCCGCTCTGATCCATAGCCTGCCGGACGCCGCCCGCCGATCGCGAGCCCTGCGGCTGGCGACTTCCCGCTCTGGCGTGAAGTCGCCACGCGTGTCCGCTCGCTGGCTCTGAGTCAGCCGAACGGTCGGTAGGCGGTTCGTCGCACAGTGACACCTTGCACCGGGAACACCGGGACCGGTGGCGTGGTTGACCTCCCTTGGCAGTGGCGACCGCAGGCCAGGCAGGCGGTCGCCCGGGACGCCACACGGACAGCACCAGGACGGCCAGGAGGGCGGACGGCATGACCACCGACGACCAGCAGGAGCGCGGGCCCGGACCGCAGAGCCACGCGGCGATCCGGGGCACCGTCCGGGGCACGGCGCCCGCGCCGCTCTCCATCCTCGACCTGGCCACCGTGGGCGTCGGCTACACCCCGGCCGAGGCGCTGGCCTCGACGACGGCCCTGGCCCGCAGCGCCGAGGAATGGGGCTACCACCGGTTCTGGGTGGCCGAGCACCACGGCATGCCGGGTGTCGCCAGCTCCACCCCCGCCGTCCTGCTCGCCCACCTCGGGGCCCACACCACGACGCTGCGGCTCGGGTCCGGCGGAGTGATGCTGCCCAATCACGCTCCGCTGGGGATCGCGGAGCAGTTCGGCCTCCTGGAGGCCCTGCACCCCGGCCGGATCGACCTCGGGCTCGGCCGTGCCCCCGGCACCGACCCCGCGACCGCCCGGGCACTGCGGCGCGGCCTGGGTGAGGGGGCCGACGACTTCCCCCAGCAGCTCGCCGAGCTGACCCACTTCCTCGACGGCGACTTCCCGGACGGGCACCCCTACGCCCGGCTCACGGCCGTCCCCCGGAGTGACGGGCGGCCGCCGGTCTGGTTGCTCGGATCCTCCGGCTTCAGCGCCCAGCTGGCCGGCCGGCTCGGCCTGCCCTTCGCCTTCGCGCACCACTTCAGCAGCACCAACACCATCCCGGCCCTCGACCTCTACCGCTCGTCGTTCCGCCCCTCGGCCGTCCTCGACGAGCCGTACGCGCTGATCGGGGTGAACGCGGTCGCAGCCGACGACCGGGAGGCCGCCCGGCGGCTCGCGCGCTCCTCGGCGCTCGGAATGCTCCGGCTCCGCCGGGGGAATCCGGGCCCGATCCCCACCCCTGAGGAGGCCGAGAGCTACCCGTACAGCCCGGTGGAGGCCGACTTCGTCGACGACTGGCTGGGCAACGTCGTCCTCGGCTCGCCCGGTGAGGTCGCCGACGGGCTGGAGGCGCTGCGCAAGCGGACGGGGGTGGACGAGTTGATGGTCACCTCGCACATCCACGGCCACGAGGCCAGGCACCGCTCCTACGGGCTGATCGCCCGGGCCTACGGGCTCACCGGCCAGGCGGCCGAAACGGCCTGAGCCCGCAGGCGCCCGAACTCGTCGGTGGGAGGCGGAGTCCCCTTGCCCGCCGACGAGTTCGGTGTGCGTGCCCGCCTCCGGGGCGGGAGCCGCCCGATCCGTTCTCGACCGCGCCGAGCCGCTGCCGTCGCGGCGCCGGGCCGGTGGGCCGGTGGGCTGTGAACTGCCGAACTGCCGAACTGCCGAACTGCCGTTACCGCTTGTCCGGCCGGGGGCGGCTCTCGCGGAGTATCGCCGCGACGTGCTCCGCCTCACCGGGCTTGGCGAAGTACCAGCCCTGGGCGGTGTCGCAGCCGGTGAGCCGCAGCCGCTCGGCCTGCGCCGCGCTCTCGATGCCCTCGGCGGTCACGGTCAGGCCGAGGGTGTGGGCCAACTGCACCATCGCGCCGACGATCTGCTCGTCGGCATCGCTCCGGCGGGAGCCGGCCCCGGGCGGGCCGGTGCGGCCGGCCGGGGCCGGGTCGCGGAATCCCTCGATGAAGGTGCCGTCCAGCTTCAGCACGTGCACCGGCAGCCGGGAGAGGTAGGCCAGGTTGGAGTAGCCGGTGCCGAAGTCGTCGATCGCGATCCGGACACCCATGTCGGCCAGGGCCTGCAGGGCCTGGAGGGGGCGTCCTCCGGGGCCGAGCAACGCGCTCTCGGTGATCTCCAGTTGCAGGAGCCGGGCCGGCAGGCCGGTGCTGTCGAGCGCGTGGGCCACATCGGCGACCACGTCGGAGTCCCAGATCTGACGGGCGGCCAGGTTGACGCTCACGAAGGTCTCGGTGTCGGGGAACTCCGTGAGCCAGCGCTGCGCCTGACGGCAGGATTCCTCCAGCACCCACTTGCCGAGCGGCACGATCGCGCCGGACTCCTCGGCGAGGGGAATGAAGCGGTCCGGCGAGAGCGTCCCGTAGCAGGGGTGGCGCCAGCGGACCAGGGCCTCGGCGCCGTGCACCGCGCCGTCGGCGAGGCCGACGAGCGGTTGGTACTCGATGGTGAACTCGCCGCGTTCCAGGGCCGGCCGGAGGGCGGTGGCGAGCAGTTGGCGGGTCAGCTGGTGGGCGCCCCGGTCCGGGTCGTAGAGGGTCCAGCGGGCCCGGCCGTCGGCCTTCGACCAGTACAGGGTGGAGTCGGCGTCCTTGACCAGGTCGGCGGGTGTGGTCTCGTGCACCGACCGCTCCACGACACCCACGCTGGCGGTGACCACCAGCCGGTGCCCAGCCACGTCGAAGGGACGCTCCAGCGCTTCGAGGATCCGGGCGGCCAGCTCGGTCAGCTGCTCGCTGCCCCGGCTGTCGGGCACCAGGACGGCGAACTCGTCGCCGCCCATCCGGGCGACCAGATGGGCGCTGTGATCGGAGACGCTGTGCCGGAGCCGGGTGGCGACGGCGATCAGCAGTTGGTCGCCGATGTGGTGGCCGAGGGTCTCGTTGATCGCGGCGAAACCGTCGAGGTCCAGGTAGCAGACGCCCACCCGGCGGCCGTCCGGCCGGCCCGTTCCCGGCGTGCCGGATCCGGCCGATCGCGACCCCACCGCTCCCGACCTCACCGCTCCTGACTCCACCGCGCCCGCCTCCGCCGTGCCGGGTCGCGCCAGTCCCGCCTCCGCCGAGTCCGGCGCGGCCCCGGGGATCCCGGCCGCGACCGTTCCACCGGTCGTGAGGCAGGCGGCGTCGAGCCGCTCGAAGAAGAAGGCCCGGTTGGGCAGCCGGGTCAGCGGGTCGTGCAGCGCCTGGTACTCCAGGCGGTCGCCGAGGCGCCGCTGCTCGGTGATGTCCTCGACCAGGGCGAGCGTGTACAGCGGGCTGCCGGCGCCGTCGCGGATCAGGGAGATGGTCACCTTGCTCCACACCGTGCGCCCCTCCCGGTGTTTGAGCTGCTTCTCCACCCGGAGCCGCTCACGATCACCGCGGACGAGGTCGGGGAAGAGCCGGTCCGGCAGGCCCTCCGGGTCGATGATGTCGTGGATGTGGGTGTGGACCAGGTCGCCGACGCCGCAGCCGACCAGGGCGGCGAAGGCGGGGTTGACCTCGATGATCCGGTCGTCGGGGTCGATCAGGGCCATGCCGATGCCGGCGTCGCAGAAGGCGGCCCGGAAACGGGATTCGCTGGCGCTCAGCGCGGCCAGCAGGCGGTCGGTGTTCCCGGGGGTGACGTCGGCGCCGCCGGCAGTTCGGTGCACCCCGTTGGTGAGCGGGGTCGAGCAGGTGGGGCAGAGGACGACGCCGGTGCCGACCGCACCGTCCGACCCGGAGCCGGGCGGCGCGCCGGGACGGCGGCCGGGGGTCGCCTCGGTGCCGGCGCCGGTAGCGGGGCCGGTGTCGCCCACGGCGCCGGGGGAGTTGTCGAGGGCGGTGGCGGCTGAGCCGTTGGCCGGGCGGAGGATCGGAGAGATGAGGTGGCGGTGGTGTTGCGGTTGTTCGTGCCGCACGCCTGGGTGGTGTGCGTCGGCCCCCTCGTTCTGGCCCGGCACGGCATGCTCCCGTCCGCTGCTGACGCCTGATGCTGGTCCGGCCGGTCACGTGGAACTGCGGTGGCCGGCTCCCGCACTCTGTCGAGGTCCTCGCGGTCCGATGCGCAACGCTCGCGGTGGAGCGCTCGCGTGGGGATCCGCGTGAAGAACAGGGCGCTGCGGCCGATCATAGGACGCGGCGGCAACACGCGGTGACCGCCGCCAGAGTGATTCGCCCGCTTTCGCGGCATGTGTAGTGATACATGCAGACGCCCCCGGTACACATCACATGATGTGCGCCAGGGGCGTGTGCTCCAAAAGTGCGCCCCTGAGCGCTTGCTGAGCGCTGGGAACGCGCCGCGCACTTCGCCCGAGCGCGGGAGGCCCGGGCGAAGTGTCAGGGCGGCAGGCCGTCAGAACGTCGCGGCGCCGGACGTCGTCGCGACGCCGGAGTTCCGAGCCGGGCCTCGGCCGGGCGGGCCGAACGGGCGCCGAAACGCCGAAACGCCGAACGCCGAAACGCCGAAACGCCCTACGTGACGCGGCAGACCTTGCTGCGTCAGGCCAGGTTGGCCGTGAGCGTGATGGTCGTACCGGTCAGGGCCTGGCTCACCGGGCAGTTCGCCTTGGCGTCCTCGGCGGCCTTCACGAAGCCGGCCTCGTCCAGGCCCGGCACCTCGCCGGTGACGGTCAGGTGGATGCCGGTGATGCCGGTGCCGGGCTGGAAGGTGACATCGGCCTGGGTGTCCAGCTTGGTGGGCGGGGTGCCGGCGCCGGCCAGGCCGTGCGACAGGGCCATCGAGAAGCACGCGGAGTGCGCGGCCGCGATGAGCTCCTCCGGGCTGGTCTTGCCGTTCGCCTGCTCGGCGCGGGCCGGCCAGGAGACCGGGTACTCGCCGATGCCGGACGAAGCGAAGGTCACCTGACCCTTGCCGTCGACCAGGTTGCCTTCCCACGCGGTGCGTGCGGTGCGGGTGGTTGCCACGATCGGTACCTCCATTACTGAGGGACTGCTGTCTCGTCACTTCCGGTCATGCCGCGCACCAGCCTACGGGCAGGCCGGGGGCCGATCACACGTAACGCCGCAGGGCGCCGCGCCCGGAGGCCACCGGTCCGCCCGCAGTCCGGTGATCGCCCTGGCCGGGCGCCTGACCTGCCGGTCGGCCACCGGTTCACGTGTCGTCCGGATCGTGGACGGATGCGCCCAATGGTGCGGATCCGCGCCGGGTGCCCTGTTAGATTTGCCCGGGCCCGAGCCTCGGCCGACGGGGTCGGGTGCCCACCACCACAGAGCCGCGGAGCCGCCCCGATGACGGATCACCCCACGACCCCCGAGACCGGACTGTCCGACGGGATCGACGACGCCGTGCGGGCCGAGCTGACCAGCCTGCGCGAGAGCATCGACAACATCGATGCCGCGGTGGTCCACATGCTGGCGGAGCGGTTCAAGGCGACCCAGCGGGTCGGCCGGCTCAAGGCCGAGCACAAGCTGCCCCCGGCCGACCCGGCGCGGGAGCGCGACCAGATCCGGCGTCTGCGGGAGCTGGCCGCCGGGGCTCACCTGGACCCGGTGTTCGCGGAGAAGTTCCTCAACTTCATCATCGCCGAGGTCATCCGCCACCACGAGGCCATCGCCCGCGCCTGAACGGTCCCGTTCGCGCCGCCGTGCACCTCCGTGTGACATCCCCGTGGGTACCGACCGGGCTGCCGGGGCGGATCCGGTACCCGTGCTTCGTGCCCGAAGGCCGGTCGAGGAGTCGCCCGCGACCGCCCGTGGCCCGTGGCGCGCCGCCGTCCGGGTGGTGCTCCGGTACCCGTCCGGGCCCCGGCGGGACGGGGCTGAGATGTCTGACGCGGGTAAATGCCCGATTTCGCGTGGCTTCGGGGTTGGCGTAGCGTGCAGGTTCCCCCAGCCGGAGAGGTGGAGCAGCGACGATGGCGGTGAACCTGCCCGAAACGCACAGCGATGCCGGGACCGGTCAGGCCCAGGCCACCGGCGCCGGACACGGTGCTGGTAGTGCCCACGGTGCCCCCGGTGGCGGCCGTGCGGAGGCGCGCCGGGCGCGCTCGCGGAAGGCGCCGAAGGGGTCCCGGGCTCCCAGGGGCTCGAAGGGCCGCAGGGCCGGGCGTCGTCAGCGGCCCTGGTGGATCGAGATTCCGGTGATGGCGGCGATCGGGCTGGTGGTCGCGCTGCTGATCAAGACCTGCCTGTTCCAGGTGTTCATGATCCCGTCCGGGTCGATGGAGAACACCTTGCGGATCGGCGACCGGGTCGGGGTGAACAAGTTCGCACCGCTCACCGGCTGGGAGCCGAAGCCCGGCCAGCCGGTGGTGTTCAAGGACCCGGGCGACTGGCTGCCGCCTCAGCCGACCGACGGGAACCCGGTCTCCAGCGCCGTGGGATCGGTGCTCAGCTTCGTCGGTCTCGTCCCGCCGAAGGACGACAACTACCTGGTCAAGCGGGTCATCGCGACGGGTGGCCAGACCGTTCAGTGCTCGGGCACCACCTTGACCGTCAACGGGGCGAAGGTGGACGAGCCGTATCTCCACCCCGGGGACGACTCCTGTGCGGGGATGGACTTCGGTCCGGTGACGGTGCCCCAGGGGTACGTCTGGGTGGAGGGCGACCACCGGAGCGACTCCGCCGACTCGCGCTACCACCAGCGGGGGCCGGGCGGCGGTGCCGTGCCGGTGGACAACGTGGTCGGGCCGGTGTCCGCCGTCGTCTGGCCGCTCAATCACCTCGACTGGTTCGGCTGGGTCGGCCGCTGACGCCGGTGGTTCCGCGCTCGGTGGCCACCCGGCCCCCGACCTCCTGGTCCACCGGCCCCCGGTCCTCGATCTCCGGGCCCCCGGCAGCCCGCGCCAGCCGCTCACCGAGAGCCGCCGCACCCGCCGCACCAGTACCCACGGGACCCGTCCCCAGGGCATCCGCGCCCACGGCACCGGCAGCCCCACCCGCAGCGCCCACGGCGACCGTCGCGCTTGCTCCCGCCACACCGTCCGCCGCCACCGGTGCCGTGGACGGCTTGCTCGCCTGGGCCGCGAAGGCGCCCGCCAGGACGAGCAGTCCGCCGGCGATCTGCGGCAGGCCCAGGTGTTCGCCGAGCAGGATCCAGGCCAGGACGGTGGCGACGACGGCCTCCAGGTTGGCCACCACCCCGGCGATCGGGGGCGACAGGTGGCGGACGGCGACCACCCCGGTCAGGTAGGCGAGCACGGTGGCGACCAGGATCATCCAGGCGGCCGGGAGCAGTGCGGGCAGGGAGTGCCCGTTCATCACGACGTCCCCGCCGAGCAGGCCCCAGTCGGCCTCCCAGGGGCGGGTGAAGGCGGTGAGCACCACGGCGCCGATCAGCAGGCCGTACGCGCTGACGGCGATCGGGTCGACCGGGCGGTCGCCCTGGCTGCCGGCGTCGGCCAGGACGAAGTAGCCGACCTGGCAGCAGGCCGCCCCGAGGGCGAACAGCACGCCCAGCGCATCGAAGCTCAGGCCGTTCCAGACCTCCACCACACAGGCCAGACCGGCCACGGCCACGCCGGCGCCGACCGCCGCGCCCCGGCTGATCGGCTTGCGCTGGACGAACTTCACGTAGCCGATGAGCAGCGGCGGCCCGAGGTACTCGATCAGCAGGGCGACGCCGACCGGGATCCGGGAGATCGCCGCGAAGTAGCAGGCCTGGACGCCGGCGACGGCGAGCAGGCCGAAGCCGATCAGCAGGCCGGGCCGTCGGAGTACCGCGGCACGGTGGCGGTAGGCCAGCGGGAGCAGGACCACGGCCGCGCCGGTGACCCGGAGCCAGACCACGTGCAGCGGTGAGAGGCCGGCCTCGATCAGAGGCTTGGCGGCGGTGCCGGAGCCGCCGAAGGCGCAGGCGGAGACCAGGGCGAGGGTGAGACCGAGGGTTCTGCCCGCGGAGCGGCCGGGCAGGGGCTTTGAGCTGTGCACCGAGGCATTGTGACAGTCATATCGGCGATTCGGTAAGGCGCCATTCCGTCATTTGGTCCTGCACTGAACTGTGCGCAGTGGCAGGTCCGCGGAGGGTCAGCCTTCTGCTCCCGGGCACCCGGGCACGCGTCCGCCCGAGCACCCGCCCGCCTGCCCGGGCGGACGAACGGGCGAACGAGAACCGGAACGGCCGCGGGACCGCCTACTGCCCCGTGCCGGCCCCCGCCAGCGCTCCCGCGCCCGCACCTGACCCCGAGCCCGACCCCGACCCCGCGCCGCCCGCGCCGCCCGAAGGCTGGGGCGCGGTGGTCGGCCCGGTGGTCGGGGCCGTGGTGGGCGTGGTGGTCGGCTGCGGCGTCCGGGTGGGCCGGCCGGTCGGCTGGGTGGTCGGCTGCTGGGTCGGTGCGGTGGTCGCGCCACCGCCACCGGGCTGCGAGCCGCCCGAATCGCCGCCGTTGGTGCCGGAGGACCCGGAGGTCCCGGTGGAGCCCGAGCCGCCGGAGCCGCCCGGTGTGCCGGTCGCGCCGCCGGAGCCGTTGCCCGAGCCGCCCGCGGTCCCGCCCGTCGCGCCGCTGCCGGGCGTGGCCGACGGCGAGGCCGCCCCGGAGGGCGTCGACGAGCTGTCCGGGCCGCCCGAGGAGGCGCCGCCACCCGACCAGTCCGCGCCCGAGGGCGAGGCGAAGTCGGTGACCGGCTGGCCCTTGAGCGCGGCCTTCATGTAGCTGGTCCAGATCTGCGCGGGGTACTGGCCGCCCGCCGCGCCGTCGATCCCGCCGGTGCCGCTGAGGCTGACCTGGGCGCCGCTGGCCGGGTCCTGGCCGAACAGCGCCACGGAGGTCACCAGCTCGGGGGTGTAGCCGACGAACCAGACCGACTTCTGGTCGTCCGTCGTCCCGGTCTTGCCGGCGACCGGGCGGCCCAGCGACTTCGCCCGCCAACCCGTCCCGCCCGGGTCGCTGACGACGCCCTGCAGCATCGACGTCACCTGGCGCGCGGTCTCCTCGCTGATCGCCTGGGTGGTCTTGTGGGCCGGCAGCGGGAGCGCCTCGCCCTCGCGGTCCACCGACTGCACCAGCCACGGGGTGATCTGCTTGCCGCCGTTGTCCAGCGTCGCGTACACGCCGGCCATGTCGAGCACGCTCGGGGTGGCGGTGCCGAGCGGGATGGACGCCACCGGGTCGAGGCCGGGGGAGTTGCTGGGCAGGCCGAGGGCGACGGCGGTGTCGCGGACCTTCTGCAGACCGGTGTCCTGGGCGAGCTGGGCGAACACCGAGTTCACCGACCAGTCGGTGGCCTGCTGCAGGGTGACCTGGCCGTAGCTCTTGTCGCCCTCGTTCGGCGGCGCGTACGGGGTGCCCTTGCCGCCGCGGACCTTGCGCCCGCTGGTGCCGTCGTAGACGGTGCGCGGGGTGACGGTCTGGCCGGACTGCGTCTTGGCGCCGTTCTCCAGCGCCGCCGCCAGGGCGATCGCCTTGAAGGTGGAGCCGGCCTGGTAGTCGCGGCGGGTGGCGTTGTCGACGTAGTGCTTGGTGTAGTCGACGCCGCCGTAGAGGGCGACCACGGCACCGGTCTTCGGGTCGACCGAGACGGCGCCGGCCTGGGCGGCCGCGTCCTTCTTCCGCTTGTCCGGGTTGAGGGTGTCGTGCAGCTGCGTCTGGACCGAGTCCTGGAGGGCCTGCTGCCGCGCCGGGTCGACGCTCAGCTTGATGGTGTAGCCGCCCTTGGCCAGCTCGGACTCGGTGATGATCTGGTTGGCGGCGAGGTACTCGGTCGCCGCGTTGACCAGGTAGCCGGCCTGGCCGGAGAGGCCGAGCTGGGCCTGCGGGTCCTTGACCTCGGGGAAGGTGGTGGCGGTCCGCTCCTCGGCGGAGAGCCAGCCCTCCTTCACCATGCCGTCCAGGACGTAGTTCCAGCGGTTGACCGCGTTCTGCTTGCCCGCCGGGGTGGCGGTGGCCACGTCGTAGGCGCTCGGGGCGTTCAGCAGGGCGGCCAGGTAGGCGCCCTGGGCGGCGTCGAGCGCGGACGCGTCCACGCCGAAGTACTGCTGGGCGGCGGCCTGGATGCCGTAGGCGCCGCGCCCGTAGTAGGAGGTGTTGAGGTAGCCGGAGAGGATGTCGTCCTTGGTCTCGGTGGCATCCACCTTGATCGCTATGAAGAGTTCCTTCACCTTGCGGGTGATGGACTGCTTCTGGCTCAGGTAGGTGTTCTTCACGTACTGCTGGGTGATCGTGGAGCCGCCCTGGGTGCCCTCGCCCTTGGCGGTGTTGACGGCGGCGCGGACCAGGCCGGGCACGTTGACGGCGCCCTCGTGGTAGAAGTTGCGGTCCTCGGCGGCCAGTGCGGCGTGCTGGGCGGCGGGGGAGACCTTGTCCAGGCCGACGTTCTGCCGGTTGGTCTGGCCGGTCCGGGCGATCACGGAACCGTCCTGGTAGAGCCAGGTGTTGCTCTGGGCGGTCGCGGCGGCGTGCGCGTCCGGCACCTTCACCAGGGTGATCCCCAGGGCGAACAGGCCGACGCCGAGCAGCAGCGCGACCACGAGGCCGAGCAGGCTCATCCGCCAGGTCGGGATCAGCCGGCGCCAGCCGGTGCGCTTCGGGCGGCGGGGCTTCCGGCCGCCGGCCGGGAGCTCCGAGGGGCGCTTCAGGCGCTTCACCGGGCGGAGTCCGAGGGACGGCGCGCGACGGCCGCTCTGGGTGTTTCGGGACAAAGCGGCGGCCTTTCCTGCGGGCGAACCGTGCCAGCCTGGACGAACGGGGAATGTCGACGGTCGGGGACCTTTGTCCCGTTTCCGGTGTACAGCCCAGGACGTGCCGAACGGGCCGATCGGCTCCGTCGGGGCGGCAAGCGAGACCGACATCACACGCAAATCGGACGTCGGAGGGCAAAAAATCAGGGAGCCTCTCGCTGCTGCGAGAGGCTCCCCAAGTGTCTGTGCGCCGCCAGGGACTCGAACCCCGGACCCGCTGATTAAGAGTCAGCTGCTCTAACCAACTGAGCTAGCGGCGCCTGCTGACCTGGAAAACAATACACGGTCCGGACGGGTGCCTCGCACCACCGGGGGCGGAGGCGCTCTTCCGGAGCCCGCCCGACCCTGTCCCGATGCCCGTTTCCGCCCGGTTGGGGCGGAGTTTCCCCCCGGTTAGGGTGGGAACGTGCCCAGCTCCCTCCCCGGCCGCCGCACGGCACGGCTCGCCGTCGCCGTCCTGCTGCTGCTCAGCGCGGTGGCGTACACGGCCTGGGTGCTGGAGGTGGTGCTGAGCACCGGCCTGGACCCGGTCCAGGCGTACATCAGCGAACTCGCCGCCGAGGACCAGCCGCTGGGCGGCCTGTTCCGGGCCACCGACCTGGTCGCCGGCCTCGCCGTCCTCGCGGCGGCCGGCACGGCACTGCTCACCGGCTCGTACGGCACCCCCGACCGTGCCGCTCCGGACCCTGCCGCCCCGGACGGCGTCGCCTCCAGCCGCATCGCTCCCGACCGCATCGCCACCGGCCGTCGAGGCACCGCCCGCCGGCCGGCCGCCCGGGGAGCCCTCGGCCGCCACCCCTGGGCGGTGGCCGGCTGGGCGGCGCTCGCCCTGTTCGGGGCCGCGACCGCGGCCGACTCCCGACTGCCGCTGAGCTGCGCGCCGACCAGTGACGAGATGTGCGCCGCCCGCGAGACGGCGGGTCTGGTGCCGGCCACCCACACCGCACACGCGGTGACCAGCAGCCTCGCCATGCTTGGCGCGCTCGGCGGACTGATCGCGCTCACCGTCGCCGCCCGCCGCTACGGCTGGTGGCCGCCCGTCCGCCGGTACGGGCCGTGGCTGCTGGCCGGTGAGCTGCTGGCCACCGGCTGGAGCCTGGCCGCGATCGCCGCGTTCGAGGCCGGCCGCGGCACCTGGTCGCTCGGTGCGGGGCAGCGGCTCCAGGTCCTCCTGGTCGCGCTCTGGCTGGCGGTGCTGGCCGCGAGCCTCGCCCGGAGCGGTGCTCCGACGGCGACCGGGGGTGTACCGGGGCGCGCCCGGACCGGAGCCACGGGGGCGGAACCGCGATGACAGGGCCGGGTGCGGCAGCAACGGGACCAGGGCCGGGAGCGCACGGCGCGGCGATGTTCCTGCGGATCAACGGGACGCCCCTGCATGTGCGCACCGAGGGGAGCGGTCCGGTCTGCCTGCTCACCGGAGGGCTCGGCAGCAGCTGGTTCGACTGGGACCTCGTCGTCCCCTTCCTCGCCCCCTACCGCACGGTGGTCCGCTTCGACCGGCCCGGATACGGGCTGAGCGCGCCCGAACCGGCCACCCGGCCGGTCCCGACGGCGGCGGGCGAGGCGGCCCGCATCCGGGGTGTGCTGGACGCGCTCGGACTGCGGGCGCCGTGCACGGTGGCGGGCCACTCGCTGGCGGGGTTCCACGTCGAGGCCTTCGCCCGGTTGCACCCCGGCCGGGCGGCCGGGCTGGTCCTGCTGGACGGCAGCGTCGAGCCGAACCCGCGGCCGCTGCCGGCTCCCGGGCTGCGGGACCTGGTGGCCCGCGCGGTCGCGGGCGCGGCCACGGCCGTCGCGGTGCCGTACCTGCTCGGGCCCACCGTGCGCCGGGCGGTCGCCAGGGCGTCGACGGTTCGCCGCGAGGACCTCGCCCCGGAGCCGCTGGCCCGGCACTGCTACCGGACCGGGCGGGCCCTGCGCGCACTGCTCCGGGAGAACACCCAGTACCTGGACATGGCCGCCGAACTGGACGACCTGCGCCGCACCGCACCGCTGCCGACCGGCCTCCCGGTCACCGTGCTCGCCGCCGACGACGGCTGCCGCAGCAGCCGTACCCGGGACTGGCTGGCCGGCCAGCGGGGCCTCGCCGCGCTGCTCGGCGGTGACTTCCGCAGTACGGCCCCGGCCGGGCACCTGCTGATGTTCGACCGCCCGGACGCGGTGGCCTCGGCGATCCTGGACACCCGCTGAGACCCGCCGACATCCACCGAGACCCACCGAGACCCACCGACATCCACCGACACCCGAGCCGTCTCCGGCGTCCGGCCGCCCCTCAGGCGCTGTTCGCCGCCGAGTCCGCCGAGCGCGCCCGCCGGACCGCCCGGGCGATCGGCAGCTCGGTGACCAGTCGCCGCACGGCGCGCCGGGTCGGAGCGCCGTGCGCGCCGGGGTAGAGCCGACGGTGCAGGCCCGCCGCTCCCAGCAGGCCCGCCAGTTGCCGGTCCCGCTCGGCGGCCGGCGAGCGGTCGCCCCTCCGGGCGAGCGTGTCGGCGACCCGGGCGGCGATCTCCTGCCCGATGACAGGGCGGGTCGCCGTGCAGCGCCGGTACGGCAGGCCGAGGAAGCGGCGCGTCTCGACGGTGATCACGCCGTCGGCGGCCAGCCGGTCGAGGGACAGCCGCAGGGCGGGCTTGCGCGGGATCCGACGGATGGCCGCGTCGAGCCCGAACCGGTGCTTGCGCTTGCCCGCCTTCTCCAGCCGGGCGAGCACCTCGGCCGCGATCTCGTCATGCGTGCCCAGCGGCCGGAACCCGGTGATCCACCGGCCCTCGACGGTGATCGCCCCGCTGACCAGCAGCTCGGCCATGACGCCGCCGGGGATCGCCTGGTGGAGAGCGGAGTACGGGATCCGCAGGCGCCCGCGCACCGGTTCGGCGCAGAGCAGGAGCAGCTCCTCCGGTATCGGGCGGACGGTGATCGGAGCCATGCGCGGGTACCCCCGGTGATCGCGAGACGGGCAGCCACGGAGATCCGCCCACCGGGAAGGTACCCACCCCGGAAACGCCTCAGGCCGCCCACCGGAGTGGACGGCCTGAGACCTTGCCATGTGCGCCGCCAGGGACTCGAACCCCGGACCCGCTGATTAAGAGTCAGCTGCTCTAACCAACTGAGCTAGCGGCGCCTGCTGACCCGGAAGACATTACACGGAGTCGGGCCGATCTGCCGAATCGGCACGATCCGGACACTCTCAGTGACGACCGACGGCGGGCAGCAGACGACCGACGACCGACGGCAGGCGGCCAGGCGCCCAGGCGACCGACGGCGGGCAGCCCGACGCTGCCCGCGCTCCCCCTACTCCGGGAAGTGGCAGGCCGCCTGGTGGTCCGGGCCCGGCGCGGGGCCGGTCAGCGGCGGGGCCTCGGTCTCGCAGCGGGTGCGCGAACCGGCGTCGAGCCCGGCGTAGACGGGGCAGCGGGTGCGGAACGGGCAGCCGCTGCGCCGTGCGGTGGGGGAGGGCGGGTCGCCGGCCAGCAGGATGCGGCTGCGGGCCCGCTCGGCCGCCGGGTCCGGGAGCGGGACGGCGGAGAGCAGCGCGCGCGTGTACGGGTGCCGGGGGCGGTCGAAGACGGCGGAGACCTCGCCCTGCTCGACGGTCCGCCCGAGGTACATCACGCTGACCCGGTCGGCGAGGTGCCGGATCACCGACAGGTCGTGCGAGACGAAGAGATAGGAGAGACCGAGCTCGGCCTTGAGCGACTGGAGCAGGTTGAGCACACCGGCCTGGATCGAGACGTCCAGCGCGGAGACCGGTTCGTCGAGCACCAGCAGCTTCGGCCGGACGGCCAGCGCGCGGGCGATCGAGATCCGCTGGCGCTGCCCGCCGGAGAACTGGTGCGGGTAGCGGACGGCGTGCGCGGGGTCGAGGCCGACCTGTCGCAGCAGTTCGGGCACCCGGTGGGCGATGTCCGCGCGGTCGGCACCCTGGGCCCGCAGCGGTTCGGCGACGATGTCACCGATCGGCATCCGGGGGTCGAGGCTGGCCATCGGGTCCTGGAAGACGATCTGCAGCTGGGAGCGCATCCGGTGGGCGGCGGCCCGGGAGAGCCCGGCGGTGTCCTGCCCGAGCAGCTCGATCCGGCCGGATTCCGGCCTGGCGAGCCGCAGCAGTTCGAACAGGGTCGTGGACTTCCCGGAGCCGGACTCGCCGACCAGGCCGAGCGTCTCGCCCTGCCGGATGTCCAGCTCGACCCCGTCCACCGCGTAGACCTCGCCGATCCGGCGCTTGAAGACGGTGCCCTTGAGCAGCGGGAACGTCTTGGTGAGGCCGGTGACGGAGAGCACCGTCGGGCGCTCCGAGCGCGGTCCGGGCACGGTGGCCGGCGCCGGGGGCACCGGCGGCACGGGGTACACGTCGGCGGGCGCGGGCCGGCGCTCGGCCAGCTCGTCGGCCCGTACGCAGGCGGCCAGGTGCCCCTCCGCGTGACCCTCGCCCGCGCCAGAACCGCCGGCACCGGAACCGCCGACGCCAGAACCGCCGGCGCCGGAACCGCCGAGCCCGCCGGAATCGCCGAGCCCGCCGAGCCCGCCGAGCCCCGGCTCCGCCGTCCGGCAGCGCTCCTCGACCAGCGGGCAGCGCGCCGCGAACGGGCACCCGGTCGGCAGCTCGGCCATCGGCGCGGGCGCGCCGGGGATCGGCACCAGCGGCCCGCCCCGGCCGTCCAGCCTCGGCACCGCACCGATCAGCCCCAGCGTGTAGGGGTGCCGGGGCGCGGCGAACAGTTCGTCCACACCGGCCGTCTCGACCACCCGGCCCGCGTACATCACGGCGACCCGGTCGGCCATTCCGGCGATCACCCCGAGGTCGTGGCTGACCAGGACGAGCGCGGCGCCGGTCTCCCGCTGGGCGGTGCGCAGGACGTCGAGCACCTGCGCCTGGATGGTGACGTCCAGGGCGGTGGTGGGCTCGTCGGCGAGCAGGATGTCGGGGTCGTTGGCGATGGCCATGGCGATCATCGCGCGCTGGCGCATGCCGCCGGAGAACTCGTGCGGGAAGCTGTCCAGCGCGCGTTCGGGCGCGGGGATGCCGACCAGGTCGAGCAGTTCGGCGGCCCGCTTGCGTGCGGACGGCTTGTCGAGGCGCTGATGGATGCGCAGTGCCTCGACGATCTGGTCGCCGATCCGGTAGACGGGGGTGAAGGCGGAGAGCGGGTCCTGGAAGACCATGGCGACCCGCCGGCCGCGGATGGCGGCGAGCTCGCGGCCGGGCAGGCCGACCAGCTCCTTGCCGTCCAGGGCGACCGAGCCCTGGACCCGGGCGGTGCCGGGCAGCAGCCCGAGCACGGCCAGCGCGGTGACGGACTTGCCCGAGCCGGACTCGCCGACGATGCCCAGGGTCTCGCCGCGCCGCAGGCTGAGGTCGACGCCACGGACGGCGGGGACGGTGGCGCCGCGTGGTCCGGCGAAGTCGACCCGCAGGTCGCGGACGGCCAGCAGCGGGGTCTCGACGGTGGTGGTCACTTTCTTCCGCGCTTCCTACGAGTCCTACGAGGGGTACGGGCCGCCTCGGCGGTGGGGTCGAGGGCGTCGCGCAGCCCGTCCCCGATCAGGTTGACGGCCAGGACGAAGAGCACCAGCAGCCCGGCCGCGAAGTAGAACAGCCAGGGGAAGACCGGGGCGTCGCTGGTTCCGGCGGCGAGCAGGGTGCCGAGCGAGACGTCGGGGGCCTTCACGCCGAAGCCGAAGTAGGAGAGCGCGGTCTCGCTCATCACGGCGCCGCCGACGGCGATGGTGGCGTCGATGATGAGGAAGGAGGCGACGTTCGGCAGGATGTGCCGGGTGATGATCCGCAGCGGCCGGACGCCCATGAACTGTGCGGCGCGGACGAATTCGCGTTCGCGCAGCGAGATGGTCATCGAGCGGACCACCCTCGCGGTGATCATCCAGTTGAAGAGCGCGAGCAGCAGCACGAAGGCGAGCCAGCCGGTGCCCTTCAGCCGGGGCGAGATGATGGTGATGATCAGGAAGCTGGGGAAGACCAGCATCAGGTCGACCAGGAACATCAGCACCCGGTCGGTCCAGCCGCCGAAGTACCCGGCGCAGGCGCCGACCAGGGAGGCCAGCACGGTCGAGAAGAGTGCGACCAGGAGGCCGATCACCAGCGACTTCTGCAGGCCGCGGACGGTCTGCGCGAAGACGTCCTGGCCGACCCCGTTGGTGCCGAACCAGTGGGTGCCGGACGGGGGTTGGCGCAGGGCGGTGTAGTCGGGGGTGGCGTAGTCCCAGGGGGTGAGGTACTGGCCGCCGAAGGCGAGCGCGAAGAGCAGCAGGACGACGACGGTGCCGGCCACCGCCCAGCGGGCGGCGAGCAGCCGGGCGAGGACGAGCCGGCCGCGGCCGGCCACCTCGGGAGCGCGGACGGGCACCGGGGCGACGCCGGGTGCGGCCGCGACGGCGGGCACGTCGAGCGCGTCCGGGCCCACCGGGACGGCGGACAGGGCGGACACCGCAGGCACGGCAGCGGCACCGGACCCGGCAGGGGCGGCAGGGTCGGCAGCGGCGGAAGGGGCGACAGCGGCGGCGGAGTTCGAGGACCCGGAGGGCTCCGCCGGCTCGGCGGGTTCGGTGGCGACGGCGGTCATGGCAGCGGCTCTCCTCCGGTCAGGACCGCACACGCGGGTCGAGGGCGGCGTGCAGGGTGTCGGCGAGGAAGCCGGAGGCGAGCACCACCACCGCGGCGAACAGGTTGACGGCGACGACCGAGTTGACGTCCTGTTCGTTGATGGACTGGATGAACCACTCGCCCATCCCGTGCCAGCCGAAGATGGTCTCGGTGAAGGCGGCGCCGGTGAAAATGCCCAGGAAGCTGTAGGCGAACATCGTCGACATCGGGATCACCGCCGTCCGCAGCCCGTGCTTGACCAGGGCGCGGCCGCGGGTGAGGCCCTTGGCCTCGGCGGTGCGCAGGTAGTCGGAGCCGAGCACGTCGAGCATGGTGCCGCGCTGGTAGCGGCTGTAGGTGGCGAGGCCGCCGAGCGCCAGCGAGAGGGTGGGCAGCAGCAGGTGCAGTGCCCAGTCGCCGAGGTGGGCGCCGATCCCGCCGGTCAGTCCGGGGGTCTCGTAGCCGGTGAACGGGATCACCTCGTGGCCGGCGACGTCCTTGGCGGCGATGGCGCCGTTCTTGAGGAAGAGGGCGACCAGGAAGACCGGGGTGGAGAGCAGGACGAACGAGAAGACGGTGAGCAGCCGGTCGGATATCCGGTACTGGCGCACCGCGCTCCAGGCGCCGGCGGCGACCCCGAGGGCCATCCCGAGCAGGCTGCCGATCAGCAGCAGGCGCAGCGAGACCCAGATCCGCCGGCGGAAGTCGTCCAGCACCGGGGTGTCGTGGATGGTGCGGCCGAGGTCGCCGTGGAGCAGGTCACCGGTCCAGCGGCCGAACCGTTCGACGACGGGGGTGCGGTCGTTCAGGTTGAGGTCGGTGAGCTGGCGTTCGACCGAGGCGGCGGCCGGTCGCGGCACCTTGGCCTCGAAGTAGGCGCGCGGCTGGAGGGCGGCGGCGGACAGCGCGTACGCCAGGAACACGGCGGCTACCAGCAGCACCGCGTAGTAGCTGAGCCGCTTCGCCAGGTAGCGGAGCATCAACGGCCGCCCGGGGTGGGGGCGGGGCCGACGCGTCGGGTGGGCATCGGTGGGTGGCCTTCGGTCGGTGGCCCTGGTCGGGCCGGTGAGGGAATGTGCAGGTCAAGAGTGTTGCACCGGCGCGCGGCCGGGGTGTTGCGGCAGTGTTGCCGCCTGTTTCGTTTGGATCAGGTGTGAACTCCGCCCCCTGGTACTCCAACTGATCGGCTGTTACGTTCGGTCGGCCGGCACCGACTTGGCTGCCCACGCTCAAGCTTCGCCACACCTCGCGACGCTCAACCCTCACCAACCTGTCGGATTTCACCGGGGGGAACCCTCATGGACGCTTCCACCACGCCCGTACGCCGGCTCGGCCGGGTCGCCGCGCTCGCGCTCGCCGTCACGCTCGCGGCCACCGCGTGCAGCTCGGGCGGCAGCGGCTCGGCCGACAACGTGGTCAAGAGCGAGCCGCCGAGACAGGGCGCGATCGACATCAACGCCAAGTCGCCGGACCAGCTGCGCGACGGCGGGGAGGTCCGGTTCCCGCTCTACCAGTGGATCACCCAGTGGAACCCGCTCCAGGTGGACGGCCGCTACGGGGACGCGGTCGAGATCATGCGCGCCCTGGAGCCGGAGCTCTTCACCACGGACGAGACCGGCACCTTCAAGCCGGTCACCGACTACCTGCTGGAGGCCAAGGTCACCTCGACCTCCCCGCAGGTGGTCACCTACAAGCTCAACCCGAAGGCCAAGTGGTCGGACGGCAAGCCGCTCGGCTACCTGGACTTCAAGGCCGACTGGGAAGCCTCCAACGGCAAGAAGGACGGCTACAACATCGCCGACTCCTCGGGCTACGAGCTGATCTCCGGGGTCGAGCAGGGCGCGGACCCGAGCGAGGTCAAGGTGACCTTCTCGGAGCCGTACGCGGACTGGCAGAACCTGTTCCGCCCGCTGATCCCGGCGGCCGGGATCGGTAGCGCGGACGACTTCAACAAGGGCTGGGTCGAGAAGATCCCGATCACCGCGGGCGCGCTGAAGATCGGAACGGCGGACAAGACCGCGCAGACCATCACGCTGGTTCCGGACCCGGCCTGGTGGGGCGCGAAGCCCAAGGCGGAGAAGATCACCTTCCGGGTGATGTCCCAGTCGGCGACCACCCAGGCGTTCCTGAACAACGAGATCGACTTCGCCACGGCGGGCACCGCCACCGCGTACGGGCAGCTCAAGGACGCCAAGGACGCGGTGATCCGGACGGCCAGCCCGTGGGACGAGGTGCACATCTCGTTCGGCGGCGGCGGCCCGCTGGTGGACCAGAAGGTGCGCCAGGCGCTCGGCAAGGCGCTGGACCGCACCTCGCTGATCAAGATCGCCAACAACGGCGTGCCGGTGGAGTTCAAGCCGCTGGGCAACCACATCTTCATGCCCAACCAGGCCGGCTACCAGGACAACTCGGGCGAGTGGGCCAAGTTCGACCTGGCCGCCGCCAAGAAGGCGCTGGACGAGGCGGGCTGGAAGGAGGCCGGCGCCGGACAGCCGCGCACCAAGGACGGCCAGTCGCTGACCCTGCACTGGGTGCTCAACGACGCCACCCCGCAGGCCCAGCTCGACCTCGCCACCGCCGCCCAGGCGATGTGGCTGGCGGCCGGCGTCAAGGTCGAGCTCGACAAGGTCCCGAGCAACGACTTCTTCACCAAGTACGTCAACCCGGGCAAGTTCGACGTCGCCAGCTGGCGCAACACCGACTCGTTCCCGCTCTCCAGCAGCCTCGGCAACTTCCGGCTGCCGCAGGGCGACAACGTCTTCGGCAACTTCTCCAAGCTCGGGACGCCCGAGATCGACGCGCTGCTCAAGAAGGCGGCCGGCACGATCGACCCGGTGGAGGCCGCGAAGCTTTACAACCAGGCGGACGCCAAGATCTGGGAGCTCGGCCACACCGTCGAGCTGTACCAGCGGCCGACCGTGGTCGCGAGCCGCAAGGGGCTGGCGAACTACGGCGCGTTCGGCCTGGCGGGCGTCGACTACGCCACGGTGGGCTGGGAGAAGTAGCCGCCACCGCGGCGGTGGTGGCGCCGGCGGTGCGGCGGGCGTCGACGGCACGGCAGGCGCTGGCGAGCAGCGCGGTGATCACGAGGCCGGTGGCGCGGACACGGGGGGAACGGCTCTGCCGCCCCCGCTGTCCTGCCACCGGCCTTGACCTTCCGCGATGCCCGCAGGCCGCCCGTGTCGTGGGGTCCGTCCGGATCCACGCGCCTCCAACCGGGGAAGAATCTAGCGGGGCGATCCGGGTGGTCGGGCCCTCCGGCGCGGGCGCGCCGCAAACCCGTCGCGCTGTCACCCGGTTCGCGCACCGGGGCGTCAACTCTCGCTGACGGCAAGGCAAATCGGACGAAAGCGACATGCGGCCGCGACACGCGGACGCCGCGCGCGGCCGGGGCCGCCGGGACCGCCGGGACCGCCGGCCGGGATCGCCCGCCGGCCCTGCCCGCCGGGATCGCTCAGCGGCACCGCCCGCCGCGACCCGCCCGCCGTGACCCGCCCGCCGCGACCCGCCGCCGCGACGCGGTGGATCGCCGGCGGCCCGGCCGTCGCCCACCTGCCGTAGGGCGGCCGCGCCGGTGCGTGCGCCCGGCCCGGGGCGCTGCCAGGATGCGGCGGTACAGCGCAGCCCGCCCGTCCCGGAGCCCGGAGACCCGCTCATGACCAGCGAATCCGCCGCAGCACCCCGCCCGCACCACGTCGACCCGCGTCCGGTGCGCCGGATGGTCCCGCGCAGCCGGGACGAGCCGCACCGGGTCGCCACCCCGCTGGAGCTCTTCTTCGACCTCTGTTTCGTGGTCGCGGTCGGCCAGGCGGGCCGGGAGCTCGCCCACGACCTGGCGGCGGGGCACTACGGGGACGGCCTGACCGGGTACGTCTTCGCGTTCTTCGCGATCTGGTGGGCCTGGATGAACTTCACCTGGTTCGCCTCCGCGTACGACTGCGACGACGTCCCGTACCGGGTCACCACGCTGGTCCAGATCGCCGGTGTGCTGATCCTCGCGGCCGGCGTGCCCCGGATGTTCGCCGACCAGGACCTGGTGCTGTCGGTCGTCGGCTACGTGGTGATGCGCCTGGCGATGGTCACCCAGTGGCTGCGGGCGGCGGTCAGCGAGGAGGGCCCGGCCCGCGGGGTGGCGCTGCGCTACGCGGTCGGCATCACGCTCTGCCAGGTCGCCTGGGTGGTGGTGCTGTTCCTGCCGCACGACGTCCGGCCGTACGTGATCCCGCTCGGCATCCTGGCCGAGCTGTCCGTGCCGGTGATCGCCGAGCTGCGGATCCAGACCAGCTGGCACCCGCACCACATCGCGGAGCGGTACGGCCTGTTCACCCTGATCGTGCTCGGCGAGACGGTGGCGGCGGCGACCGTGGCGGTGCAGTCGGCGGTGGACGAGCACGAGGGGCTGGGCCGGCTGCTGCCGGTGGCCGCCGGCGGTCTGCTGATCTGCTTCTCGGCCTGGTGGATCTACTTCGCCCGGCCGGTCCACGACCACCTGCGCTCCAACCGGCAGGCCTTCGCCTGGGGCTACGGCCACTACGTGGTGTTCGGCTCCGCGGCGGCGATCGGCTCGGGGCTGGAGGTCGCGGTGGAGTCGGCGGTGCACAAGGCGCACGTCTCGGAGACGGTCGCCACCGCGACGGTGACCGTGCCCACCGCGGTCTACCTGTTCACCGTCTGGCTGCTGCACTCGCGGCACACCAAGAGCGGGGCGGCGCAGGCGCTGCTGCCCGTCGCCTCGGTGGCGGTGCTGGCGTGCACGGCGGCGGGCGGCTCCGGGGTCCTGGTGGCCGGCCTGGTGACCGCGGCCACGGTGGCGGCGGGCGTCGCGCTGCACGCCCGCGAGGGTGACGGCGCCGGCTCGCGCGAGGCCTGAGGCGCCGGCCACGGGAGCGGGAGCGGGGGCGCCGGCTCGCGCGGGGGCGGTGGTGCGGCGGAGGCCGGGGCGCGTCCGACCAGCTGCTGGAGCGCCTGGTCGTGCCGGGACAGCCAGGCGAGGTAGGTCGGACTGACCCGCGCCAGGTCCAGGTAGGCGGCCCGCAGCTCCCCGTAGAGCGCGTCCAGGGCCGGCGGGCCGATCGCGCGCGGCCGCCAGGCGAGCAGCAGCCGGACGGCCAGCGGATCGCCGTGCACCGGCCGGACGACCGTGCCGGGCCCGGGGGCGGAGGTCGGCTGGCAGGGGCGGACGGCCTCGCCGGAGGCGACCAGCTCGGCGGCGGTCGCGTTGTCGCGCACCTGCACCACGCGGGGGTTGAGCCCGGCCCCGGTGAACACCCGGCGCATCGCGGCGTACTCGTGGTCGGCCGTCGGGTCCACCATCCAGGTGTCCTCGGCGAGATCGGCCAGGTGGACCACCGGCCGGGCGGCGGCCGGGTGTCCTGCGGCGAGCGCGACGAACTGCGGCTCGCGGGCCATCAGGACGCGGAATTCGGCGTCCGGCGGGACCTTCAGCGGGAAGCCCTCGCTCTCGTGCACGAAGGCGACGTCCAACTGGTCGGCGGCGACCATCCGCAGCAGGGCGTTGGCGGAGATGTCGATGTGGATGGTGGTGTCCGTCTCCGGCAGCCGGTCGTGCAACCGGCGCAGCCAGGCCGCCACCGCCCGGCTGCCGACGCTGCCGATCCGCAGCCGCCGGGCGCGCTCGCTGCTGGCGGCCTCACGGGCCTCCTGGCGGGCGGCGGCGACCAGCGCGGCCATCTCGGAGATCACCGGCCGGGCCCGGGAGAGCACCGAGTGGCCGAGCGCGGTGGGCCGGCTGCCGGTCTGCTCGCGGGTGAACAGCGTGCCGCCGACGGCCCGTTCGATGCGGTGCAGCTGCGTGGTGAGGGAGGGCTGGGTCATGCCGAGCTGCAGCGCAGCCTTGCGGAGGCTGCCGCTGTCGGCAATCGCGCACAGCACCCGGAGGTGTCTCACGTCGAGCTCCACGTCGGGAGCATAACGGTCAATTCGGTGTGACGCCAGGGACATGACAGGTCGTCGGGTCGAGGCGGCCCCGGGCCCGGGGGTGATTGGTTCGTGCTATCGCCGGTTGACATCATCCGCCGCCCGGCCGCGCTGACCCAAGCTCTGGGGACAGCAAGCATTCATCCGATGCCCGCGGCCGGCCCCCACCGGTCGCGGCGCACCCGCGAATCGGAGCCCCCACATGAACCGCATTCCGCGGACGCTCTCCGCTGCCGTCGGCCTGGCGCTCGCCGCCGGCCTCGCCGCCCTGCCCGGCACCGCGACCGCGGCGCCCGCCACCGGCGCGGCCCAGCACTACACCGCCTCGGCGTCGGCGCACCCGGGCACCGGGAAGGCCGACAACCAGGCGTTCTACGAGGCGGTGATGAAGTCCGCGCTGGCGAAGCGCGCGGGCACGCCGTACCTCAAGGCCGTGGTGGTCACCTACGACGCGAGCAACGCGCCGTCCTTCGCCTCCGAGATAGCCCGGAGCGCCCAGATCTGGAACGGCTCGGTCAGCAACGTCCGCCTCCAGGCCGGTGCCAACGCCGACTTCTCCTACTACGAGGGCGACGACCCGAGCAACGGCTCCTACGCCAGCACCGACGGCCACGGCTCCGGCTACATCTTCCTCGACTACAGCCAGAACGAGCAGTACGACTCGACCCGGGTCACCGCGCACGAGACCGGTCACGTGCTCGGCCTGCCGGACCACTACTCGGGCCCGTGCAGCGAGCTGATGTCCGGCGGCGGCCCCGGCCCCTCCTGCACCAACCCGTACCCGAACAGCGCCGAGCGCAGCCGGGTCAACTCCCTCTGGCGCAACGGCCTGGCCGCCACCACGCGCTGATCGCGGCCCGGACTCCCACGCCCCGGCCGGTCGCCGGCCGCTCCCGTCGGGCCCACCCGGTGCCACCCCCTTGAACCGTTCCACCGCTTCACCGTTGCACCGTTGCACCGTTCATCAGTTCACCCGTTCACCCGTTCGCCGCGGCCCACCCCCAAGCGGCCCCGGCACCCGCGAACAGGAGCCCCCACATGAACCGCATCTCACGTACGCTCTCCGCCGCCGTCGGCCTGGTGCTCGCCGCCGGCCTGGCGGCCCTGCCCACCACGGCCGCCGCCGCGCCCGCCCCGGCGGTCCAGGGCTACACGGCCTCCGCCGCCTACGCCGGTTCGGCCGCCGAGGACGCGAACAACCAGGCCTTCTACGAGGCCGTGATGAAGTCCGCGCTGGCGAAGCAGGCGGCCACGCCGTACCTGAAGGCCGTCGTGGTCACCTACGACGCCAGCAGCGCGCCGACCTTCCGCAACCAGATAGCCCAGAGCGCCCAGATCTGGAACGGCTCGGTCGCCAACGTCCAGTTGCGCTCCGGCACCAACGCCGACTTCCGCTACTACGAGGGCAACGACTCGCGCGGCTCCTACGCCAGCACCAACGGGCACGGTCAGGGCTACATCTTCCTGGACTACGCCCAGAACCGTCAGTACAACTCCACCCGGGTCACCGCGCACGAGACCGGTCACGTGCTCGGCCTGCCGGACCACTACTCGGGCCCGTGCAGCGAGCTGATGTCCGGCGGCGGCCCGGGCACGTCCTGCACCAACCCGTACCCGAACAGCGCCGAGCGCAGCCGGGTCAACTCCCTCTGGCTCCGCGGCTGACCCCACACCGCCGCGCGGACCACTGACGGCCCGGCCGCTCACCCCGAGCGGCCGGGCCCTGTCGGTGCCACGTGCGAGCATGCGGGCGAGGACCAGTCCACCGACCCCGAGGTGCCACCGCCATGCCGCTCTCCGTCCCCGACCGCCTGGCCGACCTGCCGTACGCCCACCTGCTGAGCCCGCACACCGGCCCGCTGCGCAGCGACGAGCGCTACGACACCGTCCACTTCGACGGCGGCGAGTACACCGACCAGTCCGCCGGCGGAGCCACCTTCCTGGAGTGCGCGTTCACCGGTGTGGCGCTGAGCGGGGTCAAGCTCCGCCAGGCCCGTTTCAACGAGGTCTGGGCCCAGGCCGGCCGCTGGGTGGGCTGCGACCTCAGCGACACCGAGTGGCAGGACAGCGCCGTCACCGGCGGCGTGCTGGCCGGGGTGGCGGCGCACGGCTCGGCGCTGCGCCGTACGGTCTTCCGCGGCTGCAAGCTGGAGGCGGTCAACCTGCGCGCCGCCGTCCTGCGCGACGTCGTCTTCGAGGACTGCCTGCTGCGCGACGTGGACTTCGGCGACGCCAAGCTGACCGACGTCTCCTTCCCGGGCTCCACCCTGGAGGAGGTCCGTCTGCGCGGCGCCGGGCTGACCAGGGTGGATCTGCGCGGAGCCGTCCGGCTGGGCCTGCCCGACGGCCATCAGGGGCTCCGGGGCGCCGTCATCAGCTCTCCCCAACTCCTCGAACTCGCACCGCAGTTCGCCCACGCCCTGGGGATCACGGTGAAGGACTGAGCGCCACCGCCCCGCCGCCGTTCGCCGCCCCGTCGTTCAGACGGGCGTCGCTCGGTGACGGCGGGGCGAACAGTCCGCCAACCCTGTCCCGGACCTCTGGTGGGGGCGGTTCGGGCGGCGGGAGGATGCTGCGCGATTGATGGGCCCCAACTTGTGTGCACAACATCGCCAGTGAAGGGACGGGCTGGGCTGATGGCCGAGCTGAGTCGTAGGAAGTTCGTCGCGTTGTCCGGAGCCGCTGCGGCGGGCCTGGCCGTGGCCGGGACCACCGGTGCGGGGGCGGCGCCGGGCGCGCCCGCCGCGGCGCCGTCGGCGGCGCTGTCGCAGACCGGCACCATCGCGGACGCGCAGCACATCGTCATCCTGATGCAGGAGAACCGCAGCTTCGACCACTACTTCGGGATGCTGCGCGGCGTGCGCGGCTTCGCCGACCGCAGTGCGATCCAGATCGCCAACGGCTACAGCGTCTTCAACCAGCCCAACGGGCTCGGGCGGCAGTACCCGTGGCAGTTCAGCGCCACCAAGCCGGCCGGCGGCGCCGACCCCGAGCGCCTGGCGCAGTGCAACGGCGACCTCGCCCACGGCTGGTCCGACCAGCACCGGGCCTGGAACGGCGGCAAGATGGACTCCTGGGTCGCCGCCAAGGGCAACGTCCGCACGCTGGGGTACCTCACCCGCCAGGACATCCCGTTCCACTACGCGCTCGCCGAGAACTGGACCATCTGCGACGCCTACTTCTGTTCCGTGATCAGCGCCACCGGACCGAACCGCACCTACCACTGGTCCGGTCAGATCGACCCGGACGGCAAGGCGGGCGGCCCGGCGTACGACGGCGGCGACGAGAAGGGCCTGCGCTGGCAGACCTACGCGGAGGCGCTGGAGGACGCCGGCGTGAGCTGGAAGGTCTACCAGAACGCGGCCGACAACTACGGCGACAACGCCCTCGCCTACTTCACCAGGTTCAGCTCCGCCCCGGCCGGCAGCCCGCTCGCGGTCAAGGGCATGGGCTCCGTCCCCAAGGTGACCGGCCGGACCCCGGACGACATCGTCGCCGCGATCAAGGCCGACGCGCTGAACGGCACCCTTCCCCAGGTCTCCTGGATCGTCCCCGACCAGGGCTCCTCGGAGCACCCGTACTCCACCCCCCAGGACGGCGCGCACTTCGTCCACAACGTGATCGACGCGCTGGCCGCGAACCCGGACGTCTTCAACTCCACCGTCCTCTTCCTCAACTACGACGAGAACGACGGCTTCTTCGACCACGTCCCGCCGCCCGCCGCGCCGGCCGGCACCCCGGGCGAGTTCTACAGCGGGACCAACATCGGCCTCGGCTTCCGCGTCCCGATGATCGCCATCTCGCCCTGGACCCGCGGCGGCTGGGTCAACTCCGAGGTCTTCGACCACACCTCGGTGCTGCGCTTCCTGGAGAAGTGGACGGCCGCCATCGGCAAGCCGGCCACCTGCCCCAACATCACCGACTGGCGCCGCCGCGTCTGCGGCGACCTCACCGGCGCCTTCGACTTCGCCAACCCGGTCTACGGCCTGCCCGCCCTGCCCAACACCGACGCGGTGATCGGCATGTCGACCTGCGGCCCGCTGCCCAACCCGGCACCGGTCGACAACAAGCTGCCCGTGCAGGAGTCCGGCACCCGCCAGGCCCGCGCCCTGCCGTACCAGCCGAACGCCAACCTGGACCACCTGGAGTTCGGCTCCGCCGGTGCCATCAAGGTCTGGCTGAAGATGGCCAACGAGGGCGCGGTCGCCCAGAAGTCGGCCCACTTCGCGGCCTACGCCAACGCCTACCGCAGCGGCGGGCCCTGGCAGTACACCGTCGACCCGGGCGGCAACCAGAGCGACTTCTTCAACTGCGGCACCGGCTTCGGCGGCGGCCCGTACGACCTCTCCGTGGTCGGCCCCAACCGCTTCCTGCGCCGCTTCAAGGGCGACGCGACCAAGGCGGGCAAGAACGCGGCCGTCACCGCCTCGTACGCGGTCGAGCCGGGCACCGGGAAGCTCGCGCTCTACTTCAGGCTCGCCAACACCGGCACCACGGCGCTGACCTTCACCATCGCCTCGAACAACTACCGCACGGACGGCCCCTGGACGTACCAGGTGCCGGCCGGCGGCAGCGTGAGCGACTTCTTCAACGCCGTCGCCTACACCAACGGCTGGTACGACTTCACCGTCACGGTGGACGCCGACAGCTCGTGGTCGCAGCGGTTCACCGGCCACCTGGAGACCGGCGCGGCCAGCGTCAGCGGCTGACACCCCGGTCCCGGCGGCGCCGGGCCCGGTAACCCCGGCGCGGAGGCGCCGGGCTCAGTGGCCCCGGGGGAACCACGGATCGTGGACCTCCCGGGGCCCGTCCGGCGTCAGCAGGGTGAGTGTGAGCGGCCCGGCCGCGTACTCGGCGAGCAGCACCGCGCCGTGCCGGGTCTCCAGCTCCGCCTGCACCGGCACCGGCAGCCTGCTCAGCGCGCGCCGCAGCTGCAGCGCGTCCCGCCGGCTGACCGGCTGCGGTGCGCGCAGCACCAGCCGCAGCGGGCTGAGCGGCCCGGTCACCGGCACTCCCGCGCCCAGCTCGTAGCCGACCGCGCCGATCGGCCCCCAGACCAGCCGGTGGTCCGCCACCAGCTGCCCGGCCGTGCCCAGCGCGGCCAGCGCCGGGACCGCCGCCAACCGCGCCGGCGCCAGCAGTGCCCGCCGCTGCGCCACCTGCTCGGGCCGCAGGGTCCGGGCCACCGCCGCCCGCGGGGCCAGCGCGTCGAGCCGCTGTCCGCGCTCCGGGCCGCGCACCGTCACCGGCAGCCAGTGCTCCGGCGCGGCCGGAGCCTCCCGGGTGCAGCGCACCGCGGGCGGGGTGTCCGGCGGCGCGCCGGTCACCGCGGGCGCGCGGCCGACCGTCACCCAGGGGTGCGCCCGCAGCACCGACCTGGCCCAGTCGGGCAGTTCGCCGCCGCCGAGCGGTCGCAGCGAGCCGGGGCACTGCAGCAGCAGGAGGTCGTGCGGGCCGGGCAGCCGCCCGTCGAGCGCGGCCAGCGGCCCGACCCGTCGGCGCGGCCCGTCGTGGTGCTCCTCGGGCCCGGCCCGGCGGGCGGTCGGGTGCGGCTGGGCGTGCGGTTCCGGGTGGGCGTGCGGTTCCGAGTGGGCGACGGCCACAGCGGGCTCCAGGGGCGAGAGGCGGCGGATCGGCGGCGCTGCCGGGATCGGCTGACGGAACCCACCCTCCGCCCGCCGTACGGCGGCCGGCTACGGCCGTTGGATCCGCCCTCCCGGGACCAAAGGCCCGGGAGGGCGCCGGGCGGACCGCCAGCGGATGCGGGCGCCGGGTACCGGTGTGAGAGTGGGGGCAGCCCGGAAGTCGTCCGGAGGAGGAGTCATGGGCATCTTCGACAGGTTCCGCCACAAGGCGCCCGACGCCGGCGAGGAGGCCAGGTCCTCACTCGGCGGGAGCCACGAGCAGGACACCACCGCGATGACGGACGCCGCCCAGCGGGCCGCGCTCGCCCACGACGAGGCCGCCGACGCGTTCAGCGCCGAGGCCGAGCGGGCCCGGGAGACCCGGGAGACCACCGGCGTCACCGAGCGGGAGGCCGAGGAACGGGCCCGCGAGGACATGACGGCCGAGGGCGACCCCTGGGACTGAGCCCCGGGACCGACCGTCGCCACCACCGCACCCCGGAGGGACGCGCCCGAACGCCGGACGCGTCCCTCCGGCGCTCCCGGGCCGCCCGTTCCGGACCGCCCGTTCAGGGTCCGCGCGGCGGCAGCGGCGGCCGCCGCAGGTCCGGGCGCGGGGTGTCGTCCGGCGGCGGGACGGCGGCCGGTGCGTCCTCCAGCAGGTCCAGCGCCAGCTGGACCGCCGTGACCAGCTCGGGGTGCTGCCCCCGGGCCCAGTCCTGCGGGGTGCGCAGCACGTGCACGTCCGGTTCCACGCCGCGGTTCTCCACCGACCAGCCGAGCCCGCCGGTGAACCAGGAGGCGTTCTTCGGCACCGAGATCTGCGTCCCGTCGCCGAGCGTGTGCCGCCCGGTCATGCCGACCACCCCGCCCCAGGTGCGGTTGCCGACCACCGGGCCCAGCCGCAGCAGCTTGATCGCGGCGATGATGACGTCGCCGTCCGAGCTGGTCGCCTCGTCGGCCAGCGCCACGATCGGTCCGCGCGGTGCGTAGCGCGGCCACCGCACCGGCTGCCGCCCCCGGCTGAAGTCCCAGGCCAGCACCGGTCGGGTGAGCTTCTCCAGGACCAGCTCGGAGACGTTGCCGCCGGCGTTGCCGCGGACGTCCAGGACCAGCGCGGGCTTGTCCAGCTCCCGCCGGAGGTCCCGGTTGAACTGGGCCCAGCCGGAGCCGCCGAGATCCGGGATGTGCAGGTAGCCGCAGCGGCCGTCGCTGAACTCCCGGACCAGCGAGCGGCGCTTGGCCACCCAGTCCTGGTAGCGGATCGGCCGTTCGTCGGTCAGCGGGGTGACGGTGATCCGGCGGGTCGCGGCGTTCGGGCCCTCGCCGCTGCGCAGGGTCAGCTCGACGACGGTGCCGCCGGTGCCGGCCAGCAGCGGGGCCGGGCCGCGCACCCGGTCCACCGGGCGTCCGGCCACCGCCAGCAGCTCGTCGCCGTCCCGGACGCCCTGGGAGGCGAGCGGGGCGCGGGCGCGCGGGTCGGAGGACTCGCCGGGCAGGATGCGGTGGACCAGCCAGCGGCCGTCGGCGGCGCGGCGGGCGTTGGCGCCGAGCAGGCCGAGCGCCTGCTGGACCAGGGCCGGCCCCTCGCCGCGCCGGGACGGCGTGACGTACGCGTGCGAGGTGCCCAGCTCGCCGAGGAGCTCGCGGAGCAGGTCGGCGAAGTCGTCCGGGCCGGCGATCCGCTCCAGCAGCGGCTCGTACTGCGCGACCAGCGCGGGCCAGTCCAGGCCGGACATCCCGGCGTCCCAGAACTGGTCCCGGACGATCCGGGCCGCCTCGTGGTACGCCTGGCGCCACTCGGCGGCCGGGTGCACGGTGTGGGTGATCCGCCGCAGGTCCACCGTGCTGCCGGCGGACGGCGCGGTGACCGGGACGATCCGCAGGGTGCCGGCCGAGTAGACGGCGACCGAGCCGCCGTCGCCCGAGACGGCGTAGCCGTCCAGCTTGTCGGCCAGCGTGCTGCGGGTGCCCCGGGCCAGGTCGAAGTACTCCAGGGAGGGGCGTCCGGAGGTGTCGTCCGGATTGGTGAAGGTCTGCCCGAGGGTGCCGGAGATCGGCCAGCGCAGCCAGACCAGGCCGCCCCGCACGGAGTCGGTGGCCGAGTACTTGGAGGCGATCACCGGGAACTGCAGCAGCCGCTCGGCGATGCCCCGCGGGTCCACGTGCACGGTGCCGTCCCCGCCGCCGTTGCCGCGCGGGGCGCCGTCCTCGGCGGGGGCGGCGAACGGGGACGGGGTCTCGGCGGTGAGCGGGACGAGGTAGGGGCGGCAGCCGAGCGGGAAGGAGAGGTCGCCGGTGTGCACGTCGTGGACCGGGTCGAAGCCGCGCCAGGAGAGGAAGGCCAGGTAGCGGCCGTCCCGGGTGAACACCGGCTGCTCGTCCTCGAACCGGCCGTCGGTGATCTCGGTGATCGGCGCGGGCGCGTCGGTGCGGGTGAGCCGGATCCGGCGCAGTGAGCGGCCGGCCACCGGCTGGGACCAGGCGATCCAGTGCGAGTCGGGGGAGAAGCGGGCGCCGCTGACCGGGCCGTGGTCGGAGGCGGCGAGTTCGCGGACGGCGCCGTCGGCGGCGGCGACCAGCAGCAGCCGCCCGTCGGAGGCGGCGGCGGCCAGGTGGGCGCCGTCGGGGGAGGCGGTGAGCTCCAGGACGCGGCCGAGCCGGCCGGCGGCGAGCACCCGGTGGTGGTGCGCCCGGGCCGTTCGGTCCCCGGCGGCCTCGTCGGCGTCCGGCCCAAGCCCCTCGCCGCCGCCGTGAGCGCCGCCGCCGCCGTGAGCGCCGCCGTGAGCGCCGCCGTGGGCGTCGCCGCCGTGCGCGTCGTGGCCGGGCAGCGGGACGATCTCGACCGCGTCCTCCCCCTCGGCGTCGGTGATCCAGGCGGCCTCGCCGGTGTGCCCGAGCACCACCGGCAGCCGGGTGCGCACGCCGGGGGTGTCGGCGAGCGCCCGGGCCGGGCCGTCGCGGTGGGTGAGCCAGTACTGGCTGCCGCGCACGGTGATCACCCCGGCGCGGCCGGTGTGGTCGCAGGCGAGGTCCTTGACGTGGGAGGAGGCGCTCACCTGGTACGGCCGCCGGCCGGCCCGGGCGCCGCCGAGCGGGACGAGCAGCCGGTGCGGCGCCGGCGCGTCCAGGCTCTCCAGCACCCAGAGGTCGCCGGCGTGCTGGTAGACGATCCGGGTGCCGTCGGTGGCGGCCTCGCGGGCGTAGTAGGAGGCGTGGTCGGTGTGCCGGCGCAGGTCGGTGCCGTCGGGGCGGCAGGAGTAGAGGTTGCCGATGCCCTCGTGGTCGGAGAGGAAGGCGATCCGGTCGCCGACCGGCATGGGGGAGGCGAAGTGCCCCCGGTGGCCGCGCAGGATCTGCTCGCCGTCCACCCAGAGCCGGCCGGTGGCGCCGCCCCGGTAGCGCTTCCAGGCGGCGGGCTCGTGCGGCGCCGATCCGGTGAGCAGCACGGTGTGCGTCCGGCTCAGCTGGGCGTCGCCGACCGGTCCCCAGGGCATCCGGCGGCCGGGCGAGCCGTCCGGGGGCAGCGCGTGCGCCCAGGTGTAGTGGCCGAAGGGCTCGTGGTACGAGGTGACGGCGAGGAGTTCGCCGTCCGGCAGCCAGCCGCGCAGCCGGGTGTCCTGGCTGCCCCAGTAGCTGAGCCGGACGGCTTCGCCGCCCTCGACCGGCGCGGTCCAGATCTCGGGGGTCGGGCTCTGCCAGGCGGTCCAGGCCAGGGTGCGGCCGTCGGGGGATATCCGGGGGTGGCTGACCCGGGTGCGGTCGCAGCTGACCCGCCAGGCCCGGCCGGTGGTGCCGTCGGGGGAGAGCGGGGCGATCCAGACGTCGTCCTCGGCGGTGAACGCCAGCAGGCCCCCGCGCAGGTGGGGGTAGCGGAGGTAACCGGGTGACGTCACCTCTCCATGGTTCGACGGGGTGTCACGCCCGGCAACCGGACGCCTCGCCGGGAGGCGCCCGACCGGTCTGGACCATTGACACCGCACGGCCGGATCCACTTCAGTGGTCTAGTCCAACTAGGGTGCGCGGTCGGGCCGAACCCCCACTGGCACGTCCTTCGCCGTGCCCTCGGACGTCCCCCACGATTCGCGCCCCCGCAGGAGTCCCCGCATGCGCAGAACACCTGTAGCCGCACCCGTCACGCCCCGCCGCCGCCCCCGTACGCTGCTCGCCGCCGGTACCGCCTCGGCCGTCGCCGCGGCGACCCTGGTCGGCCTGACCCTGGGCCTGGCACCCGCCGCCTCGGCCGGCGAGTTCCTGGTCAACGGCGGTTTCGAGACCGGCGCCACCGGTCCCTGGAGCTGCTCCGCCGGCACCGGCAGCGTCGTCACCGGCCAGGCCCACAGCGGCAGTTACGCACTCGCCGCGGCCGCCTCGGCCGGCGACACGGCCCGCTGCGCCCAGACCGTCACGGTCGCCCCCAGCACCACCTACACGCTCAGCGCGTACCTCAAGGGCTCGTACGTCTACCTCGGCGTGGACGGCGGCACCAGCACCTGGACGCCGGGCACCGGCGGTGCCTACCAGAAGCTCAGCGTCAGCTTCACGACGGCCGCGAACCAGACCAGCGCCACCGTGTACACCCACGGCTGGTACGGCCAGGGCACCTACTACGCGGACGACGTCTCGCTGGACGGCCCGGGCGCGCCCAGCCCGACGGCCACGCCCACCGTCACGCCGACGGTGACGCCCACGGTCACCCCGACCGTCACTCCGACCGTGACCCCGACGGTGACCCCGACGGTGACGCCGACCGTCACGCCCACCGCCCCGGCCGGCGGCCACGCCCTGGTCGGGTACCTGCACGCCAGCTTCGCCAACGGCGCCGGCTACACTAGGGTCGCCGACATCCCGGACTCCTGGGACTTCATCAACCTCTCCTTCGGCGAGCCGACCTCCGTCACCTCCGGCGACATCCGGTTCAACCGCTGCCCGGTCACCGAGTGCCCCGGGGTGGAGTCCGACGCGGACTTCAAGGCCGCCATCGCCGCCAAGCGGGCCAAGGGCAAGAAGGTGCTGATCTCGATCGGCGGCCAGAACGGCCAGGTCCAGCTCACCACCACGGCCGCCCGCGACGCCTTCGTCAGCTCGGTCTCGGCGATCATCGACAAGTGGGGCCTGGACGGCCTCGACATCGACTTCGAGGGCCACTCGCTCTCGCTGAACACCGGTGACACCGACTTCAAGAACCCGACCAGCCCGGTCATCGTCAACCTGATCTCCGCCGTGAAGACGCTGAAGGCCAAGTACGGCCCGAACTTCGTCCTCACCATGGCCCCGGAGACCTTCTTCGTCCAGCTCGGCTACCAGTACTACGGGTCCGGCCCGTGGGGCGGCCAGGACCCGCGCGCCGGCGCCTACCTGCCGGTCATCCACGCCCTGCGCGACGACCTCACCCTGCTGCACGTCCAGGACTACAACTCCGGCTCCATCATGGGCCTGGACAACCAGTACCACTCGATGGGCGGCGCCGACTTCCACGTCGCCATGACCGACATGCTGCTCAAGGGCTTCCCGGTGGCGGGCAACACCAACAACGTGTTCCCGGCGCTGCCCGCCTCCAAGGTCGCCATCGGCATGCCGGCCACCACCAACGCGGGCAACGGCTACGTCGCCCCCGCCGAGGTCAACAAGGCTCTGGACTGCCTCACCAAGGCCACCAACTGCGGCAGCTACGTCCCCAAGGCCGGCGCCCAGCCCAACCTGCGCGGCCTGATGACCTGGTCGATCAACTGGGACCAGTTCGGCGGCCGGGAGTTCTCCAAGAACTTCGACGGCTACTTCCACCGCTGACCGATCCCCGCGGGGCGCCGGACGGGATCGCCCCCGTCCGGCGCCCCGCGCCGTTCGCCGGCCCCGGTGAACGGCGCGCTCGGCCGTCGCGCGTCACCGGGAGGGCGTCGGTGACGGCCTATCATCGGGCCATGTCCACTGCCGAGTTGATCAGAATCGTGTCCCGCTCCTCGCCGATGGCGCTCGCCCAGGTCGAGCGGGTCCGGGCCGAGCTCGCCGCGCTCCACCCGGGGCTGCGGACCGAGGTGGTCCCGGTGACCACCTCCGGAGACCGCTGGATGGGGGACCTCGCACAGCTCGGCGGCAAGGGCGCCTTCACCAAGGAGGTGGACGCGGCGCTGCTCGCGGGGGAGGCCGACCTCGCGGTGCACTGCCTCAAGGACGTGCCCGCCGACCGCCCGCTGCCGGCCGGCACGGTCTTCGCCGCCTACCTGCGACGCGACGACATCCGCGACGCGCTGGTCCACCCGGACGGCCTCACCCTCGACGAGCTGCCGCCCGGAGCGCGGATCGGGACCTCCTCGGTCCGCCGCCGCGCCCAGCTCGCCGCCTCCCACCCGCACCTGGTCTGCGTGCCGATGCGCGGCAACGCCAACAGCCGGCTCGCCAAGCTGGCGGCCGGGGAGGCGGACGCCCTGCTGCTCGCGGTCTCCGGGCTGGAGCGGATCGGGGAGGAGGGGCGGATCAGCGAGATCCTGCCGCCGGAGTCGATGTGCCCGCCGATCGGCGCCGGCATCCTCGCCCTCCAGTGCCGGGAGGAGGACGCCGCCACCATCGAGGCGGTGACCGGCCTGGGCGACCAGCCGACCTGGCGCGAGGCCGTCGCCGAGCGGATGTTCCTGCACGTCCTCCAGGGCCACTGCAACTCGCCGATCGCCGGCTACGCCAAGGCCGAGGAGGACGGCCGCCTCTCGCTGCGCGGGCGGGTCTTCTCCCCGGACGGCAAGCGGATCCTGGACGCCCACGAGTGGGCCGGCTCGCTCACCCCGGAGGACCTCGGCACCGCGACCGCCCTGGCCCTCAAGCGGCAGGGGGCGTCCGAGCTGATCGCGGCCATCCCGCACTGAGCGGACCGGGCCCCCGCCCCGGGGGCCTCCCCGCGCCGCCGGGCCCGGGAAACACCGAAGGCCCCCTGCTTTCGCAAGGGGCCTTCCGGCTGTCTGTGCGCCGCCAGGGACTCGAACCCCGGACCCGCTGATTAAGAGTCAGCTGCTCTAACCAACTGAGCTAGCGGCGCCTGCTGAC
>NZ_JBSFNM010000038.1:0-91996 GCF_053587085.1 Kitasatospora sp. NPDC003701 | reverse complement strand
TCATCCAACTCGCTGGTGTCTTCTGCGGCTTGACGCCCCGTCCGACGTTTCAAACTCTAGCCGATCCCCGCCCCGAAAGGCGAATCCAGCCGCAATCCATATAAACGGGCACACCGAATAGGACCCGAGCCGCACCGTCAAAATGACAAAGCGCAACCCAGCCCG
The DNA here is from genome assembly GCF_053587085.1 of Kitasatospora sp. NPDC003701. NCBI lineage: Bacteria > Bacillati > Actinomycetota > Actinomycetes > Kitasatosporales > Streptomycetaceae > Kitasatospora > Kitasatospora sp. NPDC003701. Next base: position 91,831 of record NZ_JBSFNM010000038.1, on the reverse strand, counting down.
AACCGGGAAGTGGTGTTTCTAGGGATTGGCCGCTCCGGGACCGTCCGCGCAGACGCGTGTCCGGTGCTCCCAGCCGAGCGACTAGAGAACACTACGCCGGTGGGCCGAGCGATGCAAACGGTCCCACCAGGCCACGGCCCCGGCGGCCGGGGCCGTGGCCTGGCGACCGGAGCCGGGACCACGGCGAACGGCCGCCGGCCGGACCCCGGGGAGAGGGGTCCGGCCGGCGGCCGTGGCGGAGCGGTGACTCAGCTGTTGGTCGGGAAGCCGAGGTTGATGCCACCGTGCGACGGGTCCAGCCAGCGCTGGGTGACGGCCTTGCCGCGGGTGAAGAACTGCACGCCGTCCGGGCCGTACGCGTGGGCGTCGCCGAACAGGGAGGCCTTCCAGCCGCCGAAGGAGTAGTAGGCGACCGGAACCGGGATCGGCACGTTGATGCCGACCATGCCGACCTCCACCTCGTACTGGAAGCGCCGGGCAGCGCCGCCGTCGTTGGTGAAGATGGCGGTGCCGTTGCCGTAGGGGTTGGCGTTGATGAGCGCCACGCCCTCCTCGTAGGAGGCGACGCGCACGACCGACAGCACCGGGCCGAAGATCTCGTCGTTGTAGACGGACATGCCGGGCTTGACGTGGTCGAACAGGGTGGGGCCGAGCCAGAAGCCGTCCGTGGTCGGGGCGCCGTTGCGGTCCTCGGCGGTGACCGGGTGCTTCCGGCCGTCGACCGTCAGCTCGGCGCCGTCGGCGACACCGGACTCGACGTACGAGGTGACCTTGTCCCGGTGCTGGCCGGTGACCAGCGGGCCCATCTCGGAGTCGCCGTTGCAGCCGGGGCCGACCTTCAGGTTGGCGATCCGCTGCTTGATCTTGTCGACCAGCTCGTCGCCGATCGGGTCGACGGCGACCAGGACCGAGATGGCCATGCAGCGCTCGCCGGCCGCACCGAAGCCGGCGTTGATGGCGGCGTCGGCGCTGAGGTCGAGGTCGGCGTCGGGCAGGACCAGCATGTGGTTCTTGGCGCCGCCGAGGGCCTGCACGCGCTTGCCGTAGCGGGTGCCGGTCTCGTAGACGTAGCGGGCGATCGGGGTGGAGCCGACGAAGCTGACCGACTTGATGTCGGGGTGCTCCAGGAGGCGGTCGACGGCGACCTTGTCGCCGTGCACGACGTTGAACACGCCGTCCGGCAGGCCGGCCTCCTTCCACAGCTCGGCGAGGAAGTTGGCGGCGGACGGGTCCTTCTCCGAGGGCTTCAGCACGACCGTGTTGCCGGCCGCGATGGCGATCGGGAAGAACCACATCGGCACCATCGCCGGGAAGTTGAACGGCGAGATGATGGCGACCGGGCCGAGCGGCTGGCGGATCGAGTAGACGTCGATGCCGGTGGAGGCCTGCTCGGTGAAGCCGCCCTTGACGAGCTGCGGGATGCCGCAGGCGTACTCGACGACCTCCAGGCCGCGGGCGATCTCGCCGAGCGCGTCGGAGTGCACCTTGCCGTGCTCGGAGACGATGATCGCGGCCAGCTCGTCCCGGCGGGCGTTGAGCAGCTCGCGGAAGCTGAAGAGCACCGTGCTGCGCTTGGCGACCGAGGCGTTGCGCCACTCGGTGAAGGCCGAGGCGGCGGCGGCCACCGCCTGGTCGACCTCGGCGATCTCGGCGAAGTCGACGTGGCCCGAAACCTGACCGGTGGCCGGGTCGAAGATGTCACCGCGGCGGGGCGCAGCGCCGGCGGTGGCGACCGACCGGCCACCGATCCAGTGATTGATGTGCTTGCTCATGGTCCGTCTGCCTCCGAAGTCCCGGGCGGCGTCCTGCCGCCGGTCCCTTGTGTGGCGCCGCCCGCGAGTGGGCCGGGCGACGGGATCACGGGGCTACCGCGCTCATCACCCAGTCTGCTGGGCGTCACCGCCGGCCTCAACGAACAGGCTGACGGTGATCGGGGATTCAGCCTTACAGGTCGTCGGCCGTATCGGCCGAACGGGCGAAACTCAGGCCCGGCCCGGCTCCTCAGCCCCGTCGGCACCCGCCGCCCCGGCGACGGGTGCCGCCTCCTCGACGTCCTCCAGGGCCTCGGCGTCCTCCCCTGCCTCCACGTCCTCCAGATAAGGATCGTGCAGCCCGTCCGCGGCCTCCTGGGTCTCCAGCAGGTCGAGCCGAAGGTCCTGCGCCCACGCCAGTGCCCACCGCTTCAGGCCACCCACCGCACTGCCCGCCGACCCCCGCGCCCGGAACCGCCCGTCGGCGGTGTCGGCGAGCGTCTCCAGCCGGTCGGCGAGCACGGCGGGCGGGAAGTCCGCGTCGAGTGCGGTGGCCAGCGCGAGCAGCTCCCCCTCCCGGTACCAGGCGGTCAGGGCGTGCACGTCGAGCAGGTCGCGCGGCAGGCCCCGGTCGGCGAGCAGCGCGGTGGCGAGCGCGGCCGCGTCCTCCAGGGCGACGACCGTCATCGTCAGCGGGGGCTCCCCGGGCGCCGGTGCGCCGAGGTCGAGGCGGACGGGGCGATGGCCCAGGGGCTCCTTGCGCAGCTCCACCGTGTGCGTCCGCCCGCCGAGCGTCAGCCGGACGGACAGTTGCTCCAGGCGCGGGGTGCCCGGGCGCTCGGCGACCCCGCCGCCGGCCGCCCGGTACGCGGCGGCCAGCTCGGCGGCGGCCTGCGGCAGGTCGGTTTCACCGCCGGTCACCAGGGTCAGCCCGTCCTGGGCGCAGGCCCGCACGCCGTGGGCACGCAGCGCGTGGCCACCGGCGAGCGCGAGGCCGAGCCGGTCGCAGACGGGACGGGCCAGCTCGGCGAGCCGCAGCTGGGCCGGGCCCGGTCGGAGGGACGCGTCGACGGTGTCCGGGGCGGTGGTCACCCTTCCAGTCTGACGCGACCGCCCACGCCGTGCGTCGGAGTCGGTCCACCCGCCGAGGTGTCCCGACCCCGCGCCCGGGGGCCTCCGGGCACCGCGTCGGCCTCACCAGTCGCTGAGCCGGGCAGCGGCCTCGTGCAGGGCGAGCTCCAGCAGGACCGGGTCGTTGAGCTGTCCGGAGCCGTCGGGCGGGACGAGCCAACGCACGCCCCGGCTGCGCCGTTCGGGGTGCGGCACGACGATCCAGGTGCCGGCGCCGGCGCACCGGACGCCGGTGCCGATCCAGCGCGCCGCGGTACCGACGGGGACGAGGAAGCCGACGTTCTCGCCCGCGAAGTCGCTGAGGACCGGCCCGCAGGAGCGGGGGCCGAGGATGTCGACGACGGGGCGGCCCAGCCGGCCGGGCACCGAGAGGACGTCCCAGGTCCGGCCGGCGGGCAACAGCATCAGGCCCAGTCCGCTGCGTTCCCACTGTTCCCGGAAGGCGTCCGGGTCCGGTGCCGCCTGGGCGAGCCAGTGCAGTCCGGTGCTCTCCATGGTCCTGTCCCCGTTTCTCAGCGCTGCTGCTGATCGTGGCGCGGCGGGAACCGAGAGACCCGCCGTCACCAACGAGAGGCGGACGGCGGGTCTCTCTTACACGGATGGCGCGATCACCCGGCCGAACGGCGCGATCCGGCCGATCACCGCACCGATCACCGGCTGATCCGGTGATCGGTGCGGTGCTCATCAGGTCGGCCGTTCGTCGGACCAGGAAGCCACCGGACCACCGGACCCGGCCGGGCGACCAGACCGGGCACTCAGCTGTCGAAGCCGAGCCCCAGCCGGTCGAGGGTGCGCAGCCACAGGTTGCGGTGGCCGCCGGTCCGGTCCGCGCGCTCCAGCGAGCGCGTGGTGATCTCGATGCCGGCCCAGCGCACCGGCTCGGGCGGGAACGGCAGCGGCTTGGAGCGCACCATCTCCAGGGAGGTGCGCTCGGTCCGCTCCCCGGCCAGCAGGTCGAGCATCACCTCGGCGCCGAACCGGGTGGCGCCGACGCCCAGCCCGGTGTACCCGGCGGCGTAGGCGACCCGGCCGCGGTACGCGGTGTCGAAGAACGCCGAGAACCGGGTGCAGGTGTCGATCGCGCCGCCCCAGGCGTGGGTGAAGCGCAGCCCCTCCAGCTGCGGGAAGCAGCGGAAGAAGTTGTGCGCCAGGGTGCGGAAGGTCTCCGGCCGCTGGTCGTACTCGTTCCGGACGTGCCCGCCGTAGTTGTAGACGGCGTCGTAGCCGCCCCAGAGGATGCGGTTGTCGGCGGAGAGCCGGAAGTAGTGGAACTTGTTGGCGCTGTCGCCGAGCCCCTGCCGCCCCTTCCAGCCGACCGCGGCGAGCTGCTCCGCGCTGAGCGGCTCGGTCATCAGCGCGTAGTCGTACACCGGGACGACGTACGGGCGGACCCGCTTGACCAGCGAGGGGAAGACGTTGGTGCCGAGGGCGACCCGCCGGGCGAAGACCCGCCCGTACGGGGTGCGGACGGCCATGCCGCTGCCGTACTCCTTGAGGTCCGTCGCCCGGGTGTGCTCGAAGATCCGCACGCCCTGGGTGAGGCAGGCGGCCTTGAGGCCCCAGGCCAGCTTGGCGGGGTGGACCATCGCCACACCCTCCTTGTCCCAGAGCCCGCCGAGGAAGGTCGGCGAGTCGACCTGGGCCCGCAGCTCGTCGCGGTCGAGCACGGTGATGTCGAGTCCGTACTCGGCGACGGCCTCGGCGACCTCCTGCAGCTCGGCGAGCTGGTGGGGCTGGGTGGCGACGTCGATCTCGCCGGTGCGCTCCCACTCGGCGTCGATGTCGTAGCGCTTGAGGGTCGCCTCGATGCCGTCCAGGTTGGCGGCGCCGAGGCGTTCGAGCTGGGCGAGCTCGGCGGGCCAGCGCTGCAGCCCGTTGCCGAAGCCGTGCGTCAGGCTGGCCGCGCAGAATCCGCCGTTGCGCCCGGACGCGGCCCACCCCACCTCGTTGCCCTCGACCAGGACGACGTCCAGGGAGGGGTCGCGCTCCTTGGCGACGAGGGCGGTCCAGAGACCGGAGTATCCGCCGCCGACGACCAGCAGGTCGCACTTGACGTCGCCGACCAGGGCGGGCAGCGCCGCCGGCCGGCCCGGGTCCTCCAGCCAGAAGGGGGTGGGCCTGGCGTCACTGAGCGCGCGGGCGGAGTCCATGCATTATCAGCCACTTTCTGCACATTGATGGTGATGGTCGGCCGCTCCCGACGGTACGTCGGGCGGGCCTGCGATGCCGGTCAGGCGGTGGCCTTCCGGCGGTTTCCGAGCCACTGACCGGCGACGGTCAGGACCACCGCGGCGATGAACATCGCGGTGCCGATGACGTTCACCTGCACCGGGATGCCGCGCTGCGAGGCGCCCCAGACGAACATCGGGAAGGTGACCGTGGTCGGGCCCGAGTTGAACTGGGTGATGATGAAGTCGTCGAAGGAGAGCGCGAAGCTGAGCAGCGCGCCGGCGGCGATGCCGGGGGCGGCCAGCGGCAGGGTGACCCGCAGGAAGGTCTGGACCGGGGTCGCGTAGAGGTCTTGGGCGGCCTGTTCCAGCCTCGGGTCCATGCTCATCACGCGCGCCTTGACCGCCGTCACCACGAAGCTCAGGCAGAACATGATGTGCGCGATGAGGATCGTGGTGAAGCCGAACGGGATGCGCATGTTGAGGAAGAGCGTGCCGAGCGAGGCGGCCATCACGACCTCGGGCATGGCCATCGGCAGGAAGATCATCGCGGTGGTGGCGGAGCGGCCGCGGAAGCGGTAGCGGGCCAGCGCGAAGGCGACCATGGTGCCGAGCACGGTGGCGCCGACGGTCGCGAGCACCGCGACCTCCAGGCTCAGCGACAGCGACTGGCACATGTCGGCCACGCCGCAGGGATCGGTCCAGGCGTCGGTGGAGAACTCGGACCACTCGTAGTTGAACTTGCCGACCGGCTTGTTGAACGAGAAGGCGAGCACCACCAGGTTGGGCAGCACCAGGTAGGCCAGGGCCAGCAGGCCGGCCAGCACCACCAGGTGGGCCCGGATCCACTTGATCACTCGGGACATCAGACCAGTTCCTCCGTCCCGGCCTTGCGCATGTAGACCGTCACCATGCCCAGGATCAGGGCCATCAGGATGAAGCTCAGCGCGGCGGCCGTGGGGTAGTCGAGCACGTTCAGGAACTGCTTCTGGATGCCGTTGCCGACCATCTGCTCGCTCGGCGAGCCCAGCAGCTGGGCGTTGATGTAGTCGCCGGAGGCCGGGATGAAGGTGAGCAGCGTGCCCGCGACCACGCCGGGGAGCGAGATCGGGAAGGTCACCTTGCGGAAGGTCGTGAACGGGCGGGCGTACAGGTCACCGGCCGCCTCGTGCAGGCGCGGGTCGATCCGCTCCAGCGAGGTGTACAGCGGCAGGATCATGAACGGCAGGAAGTTGTAGGTCAGACCGCAGACCACCGCGAGCGGCGTGGCCAGCACACGGTCGCCGGAGGTGAGCCCGACGGCACTGGTGAGGTCCAGGACGTGCAGCGCGTTGAGCGCGCCGACCACCGGGCCGCCGTCCGAGAGGATGGTCTTCCAGGCCAGCGTGCGGATCAGGAAGCTGGTGAAGAACGGCGCGATCACCAGGATCAGGATGACGTTGCGCCAGCGCTTGCTCGCCTTGAAGGCGATCGTGTACGCGAGCGGGTAGCCGATGGCCAGGCAGAACAGCGTGGCAGTGGCGGCGTAGCCGAACGAGCGGACGAAGTGCCAGCGGTACTCGACCAGGGCGTCCCAGTAGGTGGCGACGTGCCAGGTGACGTTGAAGCCGTCCTCCAGCGAGCCGGTCTGCAGCGAGGTGGAGGCCTGGTAGACCATCGGCACCGCGAAGAAGACGACCAGCCAGGCGATGCCGGGCAGCAGCAGCCAGTACGGGGTGAGCTTGCGCCTGGGCCGCGCGGCCGGTTCGGGCAGCGGGCTGCCGTCGGGGGGTATGGCCTGCGGCGGCGCCGCCGCGGTGGTGGTGGTCATGCCGCCTCCTCCCCGGTGCCCGCGTCGATCGCCTGCGCGGCGTCCAGGGCGAAGGAGTGCGCCGGGTTCCAGTGCAGGACGACCGGCGCGCCGGGGACGATCCGGGTGTCGCGCTCCATGTTCTGCTCGAAGACGGTCACCTCCTGGCCGCCGTCGGTGCGCACCAGGTACTGGGTGGAGACGCCGATGAAGCTGGAGTCGACCACGGTGCCGCCCAGCCGGTTGCGGCCGGCGGCGACCTCGGCGGAGGAGTGCTCGATGGTGATCTTCTCCGGCCGGACGCCGAGGTGGACCTTCTTGGCGTCGGCGGCGCAGCGGGCCCTGGGCACGGCGAGCCGGACGCCGGCGGCGCTGAGCAGCAGGTCGCCGCCCTCCTGGCCGGTCACGTCGGCGGGCAGCAGGTTGGACTGGCCGAGGAAGTTGGCCACGAAGGTGGTGGCCGGGTTCTCGTAGAGCTCGGCGGGGGCGCCGAGCTGCTCCACCCGGCCGCCGTTCATCACCGCGATGGTGTCGGCCATCGTCATGGCCTCCTCCTGGTCGTGGGTGACGTGGACGAAGGTGATGCCGACCTCGGTCTGGATCCGCTTGAGCTCCAGCTGCATCTGCCGGCGGAGCTTGAGGTCGAGGGCGCCGAGCGGCTCGTCCAGGAGCAGCACCTGCGGGTGGTTGATCAGGGCGCGGGCGACGGCGACGCGCTGCTGCTGGCCGCCGGAGAGCTGGTGCGGCTTGCGGCGGGCGTACTGGCCGAGCTCCACCAGCTCCAGCATGTCCTCGACCTGCTTCTTGACGTCCTTCTTGCCGCGCCGGCGCAGGCCGAAGGCGACGTTCTCGAAGATGTCGAGGTGCGGGAAGAGCGCGTAGCTCTGGAAGACGGTGTTCACCGGCCGCTTGTACGGGGGCAGGGCGGTGACGTCCTGGCCGCCGATCAGGACGGTCCCGCTGGTGGGCTCCTCCAGCCCGGCGATCATGCGCAGGGTGGTGGTCTTGCCGCAGCCGGAGGCGCCGAGCAGGGCGAAGAAGGAGCCCTGGGGGACGGTCAGGTCCAGCGGGTGGACGGCGGTGAAGGAGCCGTAGGTCTTGCCGATGCCGGTGAGGCGGACGTCGCCGCCGGTGGCCGCGGAGCGCAGCTGCTCTGTCATGGGTGTGTCTCTCTGGTTCTCTGCCGTCAGTGGGGGTCAGGCGCCGATGAGCTTGGAGAACTTCTCCTCGAAGGAGCTCTCCTCGGCCTCGGTCAGGCTGCGGAACACGTGCGCCTTCGCCGCCATCTCGGGGGTGGGGACGACCAGCGGGTTGGCCGCGCTGTCCGGGGCGAGGGTCGCGAGCTCCTTCTCCATCCCGGTGACGGCGGAGACGTAGCCGATGCCCGCGGCCAGCTGCGCCGCGATCTTGGGCTGATAGTAGAAGTCGATCAGCTTCTCGGCGTTGGCCTTGTGCCGGGCCTTGGCCGGGACGAGCATGTTGTCCGTCGCGGTGACGAAGCCCTTCTCCGGGATCGCGAACTCGATGTCCGGGTTGTCGGCCCGCAGTTGGATCAGGTCGCCGCCCCAGGCGACACAGGCCGCGATGTCGCCGGAGGAGAGCTCCTGGCCGTAGTCGTTGCCGGTGAAGCGGCGGATCTGCTTGCTGTCCACGGCCTTCTGCAGCCGGGCGATCGCCGCGTCGTAGTCGTCGGCGGTGAACTTCGCCGGGTCCTTGCCCATGTCCAGCAGGGTCATCCCGACGGTGTCGCGCATCTCGGAGAGGAAGGTGACCCGGCCCTTGAGGTCGGGGTCCTCCAGCAGCTGGGCGACGCTGGTGACCTCCTTCCCCCTGGTGGCCTTCTTGTTGTAGGCGACCACCGTCTGGATGCCGGCCCACGGGTAGGAGTAGAGCCGGCCCGGGTCCCAGTCGGGGGCGCGGAAGCGCGCGTCCACGGTGGTGATCGCGGTGGTGACGTTGGCCGGGGTGAGCTTCTGCGCCCAGCCGAGGCGGATCAGCCGCGCGGCCATCCAGTCGGTGAGCACCACCAGGTCGCGGCCGGTGTCCTGGCCGGCCGCGAGCTGCGGTTTGACCTTGCCGAAGAACTCGACGTTGTCGTTGATGTCCTCGGTGTACTTGACCTTGATCCCGGTGGCCGCGGTGAAGGCCTCCAGCGAGCCGTGCTTCTCCGGGTCGTTCTCGTCGGTGTCGATGTAGAGCGGCCAGTTGGAGAAGCTCACCTCCCGGTCGCTCTCCGAGAGGTCCGGGGCGGCGTTCGCGGTGGAGTCCCCGGTGCCGGCGGTGCCGGCCGCCGGGATGCCGCAGGCGGCCAGCGTGCCCGCACCGGCGGTGAGGGCGGCGGCGCGCAGCAGCGTCCGCCTGCCGAGGGAGGCCCGGCCACTGGTCAGACTGCGTTCCCAGGCCTTGCGGACGGGTTCGGGCAGACCGTCGGTGAGCTCGTTGAACGCCATGGAACGGGCCTCCTGGGGGCGAGAGGTCGGGACGGGGCGGTGGGGGAACGCCCCTGGAAGGGGTTATCTGTCTCCGAAGACGGTGCGGTGCCAGTCCTTGCGGGCCACCGCCGTGGTGTCGAACATGACGTGCTTGACCTGGGTGTACTCGTCCAGCGAGTACTGCGACATGTCCTTGCCGTAGCCGGAGGACTTGTAGCCGCCGTGCGGCATCTCGCTGATGATCGGGATGTGGTCGTTGACCCAGACACAGCCGGCCGCGATCTCCCGGGTGGCGCGCAGCGAGCGGTGCACGTTGCTCGTCCAGGCCGAGGCGGCCAGGCCGTACGGGGTGTCGTTGGCCAGCCGCAGCCCCTCGTCGTCACCGTCGAAGGGCAGCACGACCAGGACCGGGCCGAAGATCTCGCCCTGGACGATCTCGCTGTCCTGCGCCGCGTCGGTGACGAGGGTGGGCAGGTAGTAGGCGCCGCGGGTGAGGTCGGTGCCGTCGTGGCCCTTCTCGGGGGCGCGGCCGCCGGTCACGACGGTGGCGCCGTACCCGCGGGCGCGCTCGACGAAGCCGGCCACCCGGTCGCGGTGGGCGTAGGAGACCAGCGGGCCGAGGTCGGTCCGCGGGTTCAGCGGGTCGCCGAGCCGGATCGCGCCGTAGAGCTCGGCGACCCCCGCCACGAAGGCGTCGTAGAGCGGACGCTGCACGTAGGCGCGGGTGGCGGCGGTGCAGTCCTGGCCGCCGTTGATCAGCGAGGCGGCGACCGCGCCGTGCACGGCGGCGTCCAGGTCGGCGTCGTCGAAGACCACGAACGGGGCCTTGCCGCCCAGCTCCAGGTGGGTGCGCTTGACGGTCGCGGTGGCGAGTTCGGCGACCCGTCGGCCGACCGGGGTGGAGCCGGTGAAGGAGACCATCGCGACGTCCGGGTGCGCGACCAGGCGCTCGCCCGCGGTGCGCCCGGCGCCGGTGACCACGTTGACCACACCGTCCGGGATGCCGGCCGCGGTGCAGGCCCGGGCGAACATCACCGAGGTCAGCGGGGTCAGCTCGGCCGGCTTGAGGACGATGGTGTTGCCCGCCGCGATCGCCGGGAGGATCTTCCAGGCGGCCATCTGGAGCGGGTAGTTCCACGGCGAGATCGAGCCGACCACGCCGATCGGCTCGCGCCGCACGTACGAGGTGTGGTCCCCGGAGTACTCGCCGGCCGCCTTGCCCTCCAGGTTGCGGGCGGCTCCCGCGAAGAACGCGGCGTTGTCGATGGTGCCGGGGACGTCGAACTCGGTGGAGAGCTTGACCGGCTTGCCGGTCTGCGCGGTCTCCACCCGGGCGAGGTCGGCACCGGCCTCGGTGAGGACGGCGGCCAGCCTGGTCAGCGCCTCCGAGCGGGCTCCGGGGGTGGCGCCGGCCCACTCGGGCAGCGCGGCACGGGCGGCGGCCACGGCGGCGTCCACCTGCTCGGTGGAGGCGAGGGAGATCTGCTCGACCACACTGCCGTCCGCCGGGTTGACGACCTGGAAGGGGTCGCCGCTCCCCCGGCTCTGCCGGCCGGCGATGTACTGCGCGCCCGCGCCGAAGTCGGTCAGGTCCATCTGGGTTCCTCCAAGTGCCGGTGGTTCGACTGCCCGCAAGGCGTGGGAGCGCCTGATTCCGCCATGCTGCACGGGCCGGCGGGCAGGGGACCGCACCGGCGTCGTACGACTGGTCGAGTCGCCGCGTCTGCGGTACGGGGGAATCCGGTCCGGTCGATCACCGGGATCCGCGATCCTGACAGCCCCGCGTTACCCCGGCAAGGGATCCTGCTGTTGCTTTCCGGTTACGCGACGGATTCCCACGGTTGTGCCGTCTTTCGCCACAGCCGACCCGCTGACCATGCCCTTTGCCGCCCTGGCGTGACAAGGGTCACCCCGGAAAGCTAGGCGCACAGGGCCTTACAGGGTGCAAGGGTTCCCCCAGGGCAACAGATCGTCGCCGGGAGCGATGATTTACCTGACACTCTGAACCCTGGAGGCCCGCGATGCTCCCCACCGTCGCCCGTGTGCTCGACCTGGAGGTGATGCGGCGCGGCCTCCCCCAGGTCGTCGCCGGCACCGACCACCTGGAGCGCCCGGTCCGCTGGGTCCACGTCAGCGAACTGCCCGATGTCGCCGGTGTGCTCCAGGGCGGCGAGCTGGTGCTGACCACCGGCATCGCGCTGCCCGAGGACCGCGAGGGACTGGCCCGGTACGTGCGCGAGCTGGACGAGGTCGGCGTGGCCGGCCTCGTCATCGAGTTCGGCCGGCGCTACTTCGACTCGCTGCCGCGCGCCCTGGTGCACGCCGCCGAGCAGCGCGGCCTGCCGCTGATCGCGCTCCGCCGCGAGCTGCGCTTCGTCGCCGTCACCGAGGCCGTGCACGCCCTGGTGGTCAACGCCCAGCTGGAGCAGCTGCGCACCTCGGAAGCGGTCCACCAGGTCTTCAACGAGCTGGTGGTGGAGGGCGCCGAGCCGGCCGAGGTGGTCCGCCAGGTGGCCCGGATGGCGGGCGGGCCCGTCGTCCTGGAGAACCTCGCCCACCAGGTGCTGGCGCACGACACCGCGGGCCGGCCCGAGACCGAGCTGCTGGAGGACTGGGAGCGCCGCTCGCGCGGGGTCCGTCCGGCCGGCCGCACCGGCCACGACCCGCGCAGCGGCTGGCTGGTCACCACGGTCGGCGCCCGGGGCCAGGACTGGGGCCGGCTCGTCCTGGTCGCCGATCCGGGGCCGCTGCCCGAGGGCACCGCGCATCCGCACACCATGCTGCTGGAGCGCGGCGCCTCCGCCCTCGCCCTCAACCGGCTGGTGGTCCGGGACCGCGAGAGCCTGGAGCGGCAGACCCACCGCACCCTGCTCGCCGGCATCCTCACCCACGCCCTGACCGTCTCCGAGGTGGCGCTGCGCGCCCAGGCGCTCGGCGTGCCGCTGGAGGGCCGGCGACTGGTCGGGGTGGTGCTGCGGCAGCGGCGCGGGCCGATCCCGGCCGCCCTGGAGGCGCAGGCCCGGCTGCGCGACTTCACCGAGCTGGCGGCCACCGCGATCCGCAGCTGCCGGCTCTCCGCCCTCGTGGGCGCGCTGGACGACGAGGGCGTGGGGGTGCTGATCGCGCTCGGCGCCCAGCAGGACGAGCACGCCGCACTGGACGCCTTCGCCGCGGCGCTGCGCCGGCTGACGGCGGAGGCCAACCGGGACGCCGCCCCCGCCCCGGCACCGGTGGTCGCGGCCGGCTCCTCGGTCGGCTCGGTCCGCGACGCCCGGCGCACCCTGCTGGAGGCCACCCAGGTCGCCGACGCCGCGCTGCACGACGCCCCCGGGGGGCGGGCGGCCGCGTACTACCGGCTGCCCGACGTCCGGCTCCGCGGCCTGCTGCACCTGCTGCGCGACGACGCCCGGCTGCAGACCTACGTGGAGCGCGAGCTGGGCCCGCTGCTCGCCTACGACGCCGAGCACAACGCCCAGTTGGTGCAGATGCTGCGGATCTACCTGGAGCAGGGCCGGAACAAGTCCGCGGCGGCCGATGCCGCGCACCTGTCCCGGCCGTCCTTCTACGACCGGCTGCACAAGGTCGAGCGGATCCTCGGTGTCGACCTCGACCAGGTCGAGTCCTGCCTCTCGCTGCACGTCGCCCTGCTCGCGCTGGACGCCGTCCGGCGCTGAGGCACCGGTCCCGCCGGGCCCGCCCCGCTACACCCCGGTGATCCGGCCCCAGACCTTGTGCAGGCCGGGACGCTCGGCGGAGGTGACGTCGCGCATGGTGTGCAACCGAGCCCGCATCTCGTCGGTGGGGAAGAGCAGCGGGTGCTCCGCCAGCTCGGCCTTCTCCTTGTCCCCGCTGGCCGCCAGCACCTCGCGGGCGGCCGGCACCGGGCAGATGTACTGCACGGCGGCGGCCAGTTCGGCGGCGACCTCGGGCTGGTAGTAGTGGTCGATCAACAGCTCGGCGTTCCGCTTGTGGGTCGCCCGGTTGGGGATCAGCAGGCTCTCCGCCCAGAGCTCGCCGCCCTCCTCGGGCACCACGAAGGCGATGTCCGGGTTCTCGGCGGTGAGCTGGACGGCGTCACCGGAGTAGGCCTGGCAGGCCAGCGCGGCCCCGGAGGCCAGGTCGCTGGTGTAGTCGTTGCCGGTGAAGCGGCGGACGTGCCGTCCGTCGACCATCTTCTGCACCAGGTCCATCGCCCGGTGCGCGTCGTCCTCGGTGAAGGCCGCGATGTCGGCGCCGTGGCCGAGCATCAGCAGGCCGAGCGCCTCGTCCAGCCCGGCGAACAGGGTGACCCGGCCCTTGAGGTCGGGGGCCCAGAGGTCGGCGGTGGACCTGATCTCGCGGCCCAGCTCCTTGCGGTTGTAGGCGATGCCGGTGATCCCGGACTGCCACGGAACGCTGCGCCGACGCCCGGGGTCGAAGGCCGGGTTGGCCAGCTGCGGATCCAACTGGGCGGTGACGTTGGGCAGGTTGGCCCGGTCCATGGCCTGCACCCAGCCGAGCGAGACGTAGCGGCCGGCCATCCAGTCGCTGACCACCATGAGGTCGCGGCCGGGGTCGGTGCCCTGGGTGAGCACCGGGCCGATCTTCCCGAAGAACTCGTCGTTGTCGTTGATGTCCTCGGTGTAGGTGACCTTGATCCCGGTCCGCTCGGTGAAGGCGTCCAGGGTCGGGCGGCCGCCGTCGTCGTCGACGTCGATGTACTGCGTCCAGTTGGAGAAGGCCAGCCGCTTCTCGCTCTCCGAGCGGTCGGGGGCGGAGCGGCGGTCCTCGGCCACGTAGGCGGACGGGATGCCGCAGCCGGTCAGGGTTCCGACGCCGATCAGCCCGGCGGTGCCGAGCACGCTGCGGCGGGTGAGGGTGGTGCGGGGCAAAATGGGCCTCCGGGGCATGGGACGGCCCCGGGCGCGCGCGGGCACCCGGGGCCGTCCTGTCGGGTCTGGTACGTCGTCAGGCGGCCTGATCGTCAGACAGTGTGCTCGTCGGTCAGCGAGAGCACCTCGTCGAGCACCGCGAGACCGGCCTTGGCCTCCTCCTCCGTGACGGTGCACGGCGGAACGACGTGGAAACGGTTCATGTTGACGAACGGCCAGAGCCCGCGCTTCTTGCAGGCGGCGGCCAGTTCGGCCATCGGCGCGTTGGCGGGGCCGGCCGCGTTGTACGGCACCAGCGGCTCGCGGGTGGCCCGGTCCTTGACCAGGTCCAGCGCCCAGAACACCCCGAGCCCGCGCACCTCGCCGATCGACGGGTGGCGCTCGGCCAGCTCGCGCAGGCCCGGACCGATCACGTTCTCGCCGATGTGCGCGGCGTTCTCGACGATGCCCTCCTCCGCCATCGCGTTGATGGTGGCGACGGCCGAGGCGCAGGCCAGCGGGTGGCCCGAGTAGGTGAGCCCGCCGGGGAACGGCCGCTCGGCGAAGGTCGCGGCGATCTCCGCGTTGATCGCCACCCCGCCCAGCGGGACGTAGCCGGAGTTGACGCCCTTGGCGAAGGTCAGCAGGTCCGGGGTGACACCCCAGTGGTCGGCGGCGAACCACGCGCCGGTGCGGCCGAAACCGGCCATCACCTCGTCCAGGATGAAGACGATGCCGTAGCGGTCGCAGATCTCGCGCACCCCGGCCAGGTAGCCCGGCGGCGGGATCAGGATGCCCGCGGTGCCGACCACCGTCTCCAGGATGATCGCCGCGACCGTGCCCGGGCCCTCGAACGCGATCACCTGCTCCAGGTGCTGCAGCGCGCGCTCGCACTCCTGCGCCTCGTTCTCGGCGTGGAAGTTGGAGCGGTAGGCGTACGGGCCCCAGAAGTGCACGACGCCGGAGACGCCGGTCTCGTTGGCCCAGCGGCGCGGGTCGCCGGTGAGGGCGATCGCGTTGGCGGTGGCGCCGTGGTACGAGCGGTAGGTCGCCATGACCTTCTGCCGCCCGGTGTGCAGCCGGGCCAGCCGGATGGCGTTCTCGTTGGCCTCGGCGCCGCCGTTGGTGAAGAAGATCTTGTCGAGGTCCCCGGGGGTGCGCTCGGCGATCAGCCGGGCGGCCTCGCTGCGGGACTCGACGGCGAAGCCGGGGGCGATGGTGCAGAGCTTCGCGGCCTGCTCCTGGATCGCGGCGACCACCTTCGGGTGCTGGTGCCCGATGTTGGTGTTCACCAGCTGCGAGGAGAAGTCGAGGTAGCGGTTGCCGTCGTAGTCCCAGAAGTACGAGCCCTCGGCGCCGGCCACCGCGAGGGGGTCGATCAGCGCCTGGGCGGACCACGAGTGGAAGACGTGCGCGCGGTCGGCGGCCTTGACGGCCTGGCCGGCAGCTGAGTCAGCGGTGGGGATGCTCATGCGGCAAGGCTAGGGAGTCCCGGTGCCCACGTGCAGGTTCATCCTGTCAGGCGGTCACACGAACGGCCGACAGGATGACAAGACGTCGGGCCCGGGTCACTCCCGACCCGGGCCCGACGTCCTACTGAATGATCACTCGCGCACTGCCGGAGCCGCTCAGAGCGCGGTCATACGGCACCCGACGGTCACGACCCGCTCAGAGCGCGGTCATGACGTGCTTCACCCGGGTGTAGTCCTCGAACCCGTAGGAGGAGAGGTCCTTGCCGTAGCCGGACTTCTTGAAACCGCCGTGCGGCATCTCGGCGACCAGCGGGATGTGGGTGTTGATCCAGACGCAGCCGAAGTCCAGGCGGCGCGACATCCGCATGGCGCGGGCGTGGTCCTTGGTCCACACCGAGGAGGCCAGCGCGTACTCGACGCCGTTGGCGTAGCCGACGGCCTGGTCCTCGTCGGAGAACTTCTGCACGGTGATGACCGGGCCGAAGACCTCGTTCTGGATGATCTCGTCGTCCTGGTTCAGCCCGGAGACGACGGTCGGGGCGTAGAAGTAGCCCTTGTCGCCGACCCGGTGGCCGCCGGCCTCGACCTTGGCGTGCGACGGCAGGCGGTCGATGAAGCCGGTGACCTGCTTCAGCTGGTTGGCGTTGTTCAGCGGGCCGTAGAGCACGTCCTCGTCGTCCACGCCACCGGTCTTGGTCTCGGCCGCGGCCTTGGCCAGCGCCTCGACGAAGGCGTCGTGGATCGACTCGTGCACCAGCACGCGGGTGGCGGCCGTACAGTCCTGGCCGGCGTTGAAGAAGCCCGCGACCGAGATGCCCTCGACGGCCTCGGCGATGTCCGCGTCCTCGAAGACCACGACCGGGGCCTTGCCGCCCAGCTCCAGGTGGACGCGCTTGACGTCCTTGGCGGCCGACTCGGCGACCGAGATGCCGGCGCGCACCGAGCCCGTGATGGAGGCCATCGCCGGGGTGGGGTGCTCGACCATGGCCTGGCCGGTCTCGCGGTCGCCGCAGATCACGTTGAAGACGCCGGCCGGGAGGTCCAGGTCCTTGAGGATGCCGCCGATGATCTCGGCCAGCAGCACGGTGGAGGCCGGGGTGGTGTCCGACGGCTTCAGCACGACGGTGTTGCCCGCGGCGATGGCCGGGGCGAACTTCCAGACGGCCATCATCATCGGGTAGTTCCACGGCGCGACCTGGGCGCAGACGCCGACCGGCTCGCGGCGGATGATCGAGGTCATCCCGTCCATGTACTCGCCCGCGGCCTTGCCCTCCAGCAGGCGGGCGGCACCGGCGAAGAAGCGGATCTGGTCCACCATCGGGCCGATCTCCTCGGAGAGGGTCAGCGCGCGGGGCTTGCCGGTGTTGCGGACCTCGGCGTCCACGATCTCGTCGGCACGCGCCTCGACCGCGTCGGCGATCTTGAGGAGCAGCTTCTGGCGGGTGCTCGGGGTGGCGTCGCGCCAGACCGGGAAGGCGGCGGCGGCGGAGGCCATGGCGGCGTCCACGTCGGAGGCGCCGGACAGCGGGGACGTCGCGTAGACCTCGCCGGTGGTGGGGTCCACGATGTCGAGCGTGCGGCCGTCCGCCGCATCGACGAACTCACCGTTGATGTAGTTGCGCAGCGTGCGAAGGTCGCTCACGGGTCTCTCCTCGGTCTGGGCCTGCGGCGTTGCAGATTCCGGCGCCATGGTACGTCGGCACGTCCGACGGACGAAGGGCGCCGAGTGGCCGGGCCGGACACGGCGCGGTCCACTGTTCGGGGGAACGCGCGCTGCGCTGCGAAGCCGCGCGCGTACCGGACCAGGGTAGCCGTATGACTGCCGGTATCGACAGGACAACTCCCATGACGCGATGAAATCCGTACGTGATTTCCAAGATCACGACGAAATCAGCAGGTCCCGCGCTTGCGAACAGAGGAACGATCAGGCACAGTTGCGGCGTGGCCAACCGCGACCGGAACGCCAGCGTTCCCCTCGACGCCGCCTCCAAGGCGATCATCGAGCAGCTCCAGGAGGACGGGCGACGCCCGTACGCCGCCATCGGCAAGGCCGTCGGCCTGTCCGAGGCGGCCGTACGGCAGCGCGTCCAGAAGCTGCTCGACCAAGGCGTGATGCAGATCGTCGCCGTCACGGACCCGCTCACCGTCGGCTTCACCCGCCAGGCGATGGTCGGAATCCGGGTCGAGGGCGACATCGAACCCGTCGCCGACGCGTTGGCCGCCCTCGACGAGGTCGACTACGTCGTCTGCACCGCAGGCTCGTTCGATCTCCTGGCCGAACTGGTCTGCGAGGACGACGAGCACCTGCTCGAAATGATCAACAAGCGCATCCGCGCGCTTCCCGGCGTGCGGAGCACCGAGAGCTTCGTTTACCTGAAGCTCCGGAAACAGACCTACACCTGGGGCACCCGATGACAGCCGACCCGGCGCAGAAGGACCTTTCCAAGACCGCCTACGACCACCTGTGGATGCACTTCACCCGCATGTCGTCGTACGAGAACTCCCCCGTGCCGACGATCGCCAGGGGCGAGGGCACCTACATCTGGGACGACAAGGGCCGGAAGTACATCGACGGCCTCTCCGGCCTGTTCGTGGTGCAGGCCGGCCACGGCCGCGTCGAGCTCGCCGAGGCCGCCGCCAAGCAGGCCAAGGAGCTCGCCTTCTTCCCGGTGTGGAGCTACGCCCACCCGAAGGCCGTCGAGCTGGCCGAGCGCCTGGCCAACTACGCCCCGGGCGACCTGAACAAGGTGTTCTTCTCCACCGGTGGCGGCGAGGCCGTCGAGACCGCGTGGAAGCTTGCCAAGCAGTACTTCAAGCTGACCGGCAAGCCCACCAAGTACAAGGTCATCTCGCGCGCGGTCGCCTACCACGGCACCCCGCAGGGCGCCCTGTCCATCACCGGCCTGCCGGGCCTGAAGGCCCCGTTCGAGCCGCTGGTACCGGGCACCCACAAGGCGCCGAACACCAACATCTACCGCGCCCCGGCCTTCCTCGAAGGCCCCGACGGCACGGTCGACCCCGAGGCCTACGGCCGCTGGTGCGCCGACGAGATCGAGGTCGCGATCCTCAACGAGGGCGCCGAGACCGTCGCCGCCGTCTTCGTCGAGCCGGTCCAGAACGCCGGCGGCTGCTTCCCGCCGCCGCCCGGGTACTTCCAGCGCCTGCGCGAGATCTGCGACCGCCACGACGTGCTGCTGGTCTCGGACGAGGTCATCTGCGCCTTCGGCCGCCTGGGCACCATGTTCGGCGCCGACAAGTTCGGCTACCAGCCCGACATGATCACCTGCGCCAAGGGCATGACCTCGGGCTACTCCCCGATCGGCGCCACGATCATCTCGGACCGCCTGGCCGAGCCGTTCTACAAGGGTGACAACACCTTCCTGCACGGCTACACCTTCGGTGGCCACCCGGTCTCCTCCGCGGTGGCGCTGGCCAACCTCGACATCTTCGAGCGCGAGGGCCTGAACCAGCACGTGCTGGACAACGAGGCGAACTTCCTCGGCACCCTGAACAAGCTGCGCGACCTGCCGATCGTCGGCGACGTCCGCGGCAACGGGTACTTCTACGGCATCGAGCTCGTGAAGGACAAGGTCACCAAGGAGTCGTTCAACGACGACGAGGTCGAGCGCGTGCTCTACGGCTTCCTGTCGAAGGCCCTCTTCGACAACGGCCTGTACTGCCGTGCCGACGACCGTGGCGACCCGGTCGTCCAGCTGGCCCCGCCGCTGATCTCCGACCAGTCGACCTTCGACGAGATCGAGCAGATCCTGCGGACCAGCCTCACCGACGCGTGGGCCAAGATCTGACGACCTGATCTTTCTTCCCCACCCTCCGCCGAAGGGCGGTCCCGCTTCCCGCGGGGCCGCCCTTCGGTGTTTCCTGCACGATCCCTCCGACCAAACACGCCTGATTACGGGTGATTTGCCCCTGATGGGCCAGTGCGCCGCACCCGCACCCGGTCCCGATCGTTCTAATCTGACGACTGTCATATCCCTGCGGCCACCCAGGATGGAACCTCATGTCAGCGGCCCCGCCTGACAACGACGTGCTGTGGGCCCGGGGGATCGTCAAGTCCCATCACGGCACCCCCGCCCTGCGCGGTATCTCGCTCGGCGTCCGCGAGGGCGAGGTACTGGCCGTCACCGGCCCGCGCGGCTCCGGCAAGAGCACGCTGCTCGGCTGTCTCTCCGCCCTCATCCCGGTCGACGAGGGCGAGGTCTGGTTCAACAGCGCCCCCGTCCACACCCTCGGCCGGGCCGGCCGCGAGCGGCTGCGCCGCGACCGCTTCGGCTTCGTCGGCTCCGAACCGCACCTGGTGCCCGAGCTGACCGCCCGGGAGAACGTCGCCCTGCCCCTGCTGCTGGCCGGTGCCGGCAACAAGGCCGCGTACACCGCCGCCGCCGAGTGGCTGGAGCGGCTCGACATCGGCGACATCGCCCGGCTGCGGCCCGACCGGCTGCTCCAGAGCCAGCGCCAGCGGATCGCCGTCGCCCGCGCGCTGGCCCCACTGCCGCCGGTCGTCTTCGCCGACGACCCCACCGCCCCGCTGCACCGCGAGGCCGCCGAACAGGTCCTGCGGATACTGACCAGCGCGGCCCGCTCGCACCAGCTCACCCTCGTCCTGGCCACCCACGACCCCGAGCTCGTCCGGTACGCGGACCGCGCCGTCGCCCTGGTCGACGGACGGCTGGCCGCCCCCGCCGCCCCCGTCCCGCGCGGCACGCCCGGACCCGCCGGGGCCGCCGCCGCGCCGGGAGCCACCGGAGCGTCCGCCGTGTCGGCCACGCGCCGATGACGCCGCCCCGCCGCTGAAAGAGTCGACGTGTTCTATCTCCGTCTGGCCCGGGGCTACCGGGTGCCCGACCTCGGCCGCTGGCTGCTGACCGCGCTGGCCGGCGCGGTCGTCGCCGCCTTCCTGCTGCGAGCCCTCGGCCGGGCGATGAGCGACCCGGTGGGCGGCACCGACGCGGTCGCCCGCCTGCTCTGGTGCCTGCCGCCGCTGGCCGCGGTCGCCTGGTTCGCCGCCGTGGCCGCCCGCGCGGTGCCGGCCCGGCGCCCCGAGCGGATCGCCGGCCTCACCGCGGCCGGGGCCGGCTCCACCCGGATCCGGGCCATGATCGCCGGCGAGGTCGCGCTCGCCTGCACCCTCGGCTCCGCGCTGACCCTGCTGATCTTCCTGGTCCTGCGCAACGACATCGCCGGCCCCTCGCTCGCCCAGGAGGTCGGCATGGGTCTGCCGCTGCCGGCCGCCGCACCGGTCACCCTGATCGCGCTGGTCCCGATCACCGCCGGGATCGCGGCCGCCGGCGCCGTGCCGATCGCCGAGACCCTGCCCGGCGGGCGGCAGTCCGCGCCGACCGGCTTCGGCCCGCTGCGGATCGCCCTGCCGACCGGACTGGCCGTGATCGGCCTCGCCCTCGAACTCATCGCGCTGCGCCCGGGCGCCGCCGCCGACGGCCGCCCGATCCACCTGCCGGCCGGGCTCGGCAGCACCAGCACCGCCGCCCTCGGCGGCTGGGCCGCGAGCGCCGTCGGCCTCGCCCTGCTCACCGGGCCGCTGCTGTCCTGGACCGGGCTGCTGCTCGCCGTCGGCCGGCCGACCCCGCTGCGGCTGCTCGCCGGGCGGGGCCTGACCGCGCAGGCCCGCCGGCTCGGACCGCCGCTGGCCGTCCTGACCCTGGCGGTCGCGGTGGTCCTCACCACCATCCGCTACTGGACCGGGGCACCCGGCAGCGCCGACACCCTGCCCGCCGTCGAGGCCTGCCTGGTCCTGACCTGCGCGGCGGCCGCCGTGGCGGCCCGGCTGGCCGAACTCCGCACCGCCCGCCGGGACGTCGCCGGCGTGCTGCTGCGGATCGGTACCGCGCCCCGGCTGCTGTTCGGCGCGGTGGCCCTGCGGACCCTGGCGGTCGGCACCGTCCTGCTGGTCACCGGCGGGCTGACCGCCGCTCTCGCGGCGGCCGGCCTGCGCTGAACCGGCCCGCGCCGAACCGGACCGGGGCCCGCTGACGGGCCCCGGTCCTTCCGGTGCCTCAGCCCGCTGCGGCGAGCTGGCCGCAGGCGCCGTCGATCTCCTGGCCGCGGGTGTCGCGGACGGTGGTGGGCACGCCGTGCGCCTGCAGCCGGCGGACGAACTCGCGCTCGTCCTCGGGCCGGGAGGCCGTCCACTTGGAACCCGGCGTCGGGTTCAGCGGGATCAGGTTGACGTGCACCCGGTGGTTCTTGATCAGCCGGCCGAGCAGGTCCGCCCGCCACGCCTGGTCGTTGATGTCCTTGATCAGCGCGTACTCGATGGAGATCCGGCGACCGGACTTCTCGGCGTAGTTCCACGCCGCGTCGAGGACCTCGTCGACCTTCCAACGGGTGTTGACCGGCACCAGCTCGTCGCGCAGCTCGTCGTCCGGGGCGTGCAGCGACAGCGCCAGACGGCAGGAGAGGCCCTCGTCGGCGAGTCGGTTCATCGCCGGGACGAGGCCCACGGTGGAGACGGTGATGCCGCGCTGGGAGAGGCCGAAGCCCTCCGGCGCCGGGTCGGTGAGCCGCCGGATCGAGGCCAGCACCCGGTTGTAGTTCGCCAGCGGCTCGCCCATGCCCATGAAGACCACGTTGGAGAGACGGGCCTCGCCGCCCGGGATCTCGCCCGCCTTGAGCGCGCGCATCCCGGCCGCGATCTGCTCGACGATCTCGGCGGTGGAGAGGTTGCGGGTCAGCCCGGCCTGGCCGGTCGCGCAGAACGGGCAGTTCATGCCGCAGCCGGCCTGCGAGCTGATGCACATGGTGACCCGGTCCGGGTAGCGCATCAGCACGGACTCGACGAGCGTGCCGTCGAACAGCTTCCAGAGCGTCTTGCGGGTGGTGTCGTCGTCGCACGAGACGTGCCGCACCACCGACATCAGCTCGGGGAGCAGGCTCTCGGTGAGCTTCTCCCGGCTGGCGGCGGGGATGTCCGTCCAGCTCGCCGGGTCGTTCGACATCCGGCCGAAGTAGTGGTTGGAGAGCTGCTTCGCGCGGAACGGCTGCTCGCCCAGCTCGGCGACGGCCTCCTTGCGCTCGGCGGGGCTCAGGTCGGCGAGGTGTCGCGGGGGCTTGGCGCCACGCGGCGCGACAAAGGTGAGTTCTCCGGGCTTAGGCATGGTTCATCCAGTGTCGCAGACGTTCGGACCTCGGCAGACGGCGAAGGGCCCCGGACGCCTGGCGTCCGGGGCCCTCACTCACCGTCGCGGTCCGGCCGGCCGTCGCGGCCCGGTCCTCACGGCTCCGAGCGCGCGGCGCGGGCGGTCAGCTGCCGACGAAGGCCGCCAGCAGCAGCCACACCACGGGGGCGGTCGGCAGGAGCGAGTCCAGCCGGTCCATGATGCCGCCGTGGCCGGGAAGCAGCGTGCCCATGTCCTTGATGCCGAGGTCGCGCTTGATCATCGACTCGCCCAGGTCGCCCAGGGTCGCGACGACCGCCGCGCAGCCGCCCAGGATCAGGCCCTGCCACCAGCTGCCGTCGTCGATGATCAGCTGCATCAGCAGTGCGCCCGCCAGCATCGACAGGCCGATGCCGCCGGCCAGGCCCTCACGGGTCTTACCGGGGCTGATCGTCGGGGCCAGCTTGTTCTTCCCGAACTTGTAGCCCACCGCGTAGGCGCCGGTGTCGCTGCAGACGGTGACGATCAGGAACAGCACGATCCGCTGCGGGCCGTCGTCCGCCGCCAGCATCATCGCCACGAAGGTGGCCAGGAACGGCACGTAGAAGGCGGTGAAGATCCCCGCCGTTATGTCGCGCAGGTAGTTCTCCGGCGGCTCGGCCATCCGCCAGACCATCACCGCCAGCCCGGTCAGCGCCAGCGAGGCCGCCGCCCACTGGACCCCGGCCCAGTAACCGGTGGCGATCATCGCGATGCCGCCCGCGACCAGCGGGACCAGCGGCGCCTTGATCTCCTTGCGCTCGGCCAGTCGGCTGGTCAGCTCCCAGATCCCGACCGACACGGCCGCCATCACCACGAACAGGAACAGCGCCTTCACCACGAACAGCGAGGCGATGATCACCGCGCCGAGGCCGACGCCCACGCCTATCGCGGCCTGGAGGTTGCGACCGCCGCGCTGCTTGCGCGGCTGCGGCTGCGGGTCGGGCTGGGCCACGGGTGTCTCCTGCCCTGGGTGGGACAACGGCACAGGGTGGGGCTGCCCGGCCGCCGGGTGGCTCTGCGGAGGCGCGGGGTACGCCGGGACCCCCGGGTACGGCGGACCGCCGCGGCCGGGGGTGGGGGTGGGGGCGACGTCGTCGGTGATCGCGCGCAGCACGACCGTCTCCGCCGCACCCGGCACCGCCGTCCGGGGCTGCTCGTCCCGGAACAGCGGGCCGCTCAGCCGCCCGGCCTCCCGGGTCGGCCCCTCGGCGGGGTCGGGCCCTGGGTCGGCCGGTACGGGGGGCATGACCTGAGTCTCCTCCGCGTCACCGCCCCAGTACACCGGAGGCTGCTGCGAGTGACCCGTTCGGTGGCCGGGGTCACCCGCAGCGCCCGGTGCGGCCGGCTGCGGCGCGTGCGCGGGCCGGTACGGGGGGTGCGGCTGGTACTGCTGGTACTGCTGGTCGGATGGGCCCCAGTAGCCAGGGGCGTCAGGGGCGTCGTTCATCAGACTTCGAGCAGCTCGGCTTCCTTGTGCTTCAGCAGCTCGTCGACGGCGGCCACGTACTTGGCCGTGGTGTCGTCGAGCTCCTTCTCCGCGCGGCGGCCGTCGTCCTCGCCGATCTCGCCGTCCTTGACCAGCTTGTCGATGGCGTCCTTGGCCTTGCGGCGCACGGAGCGGATCGAGACCTTGGCGTCCTCGCCCTTGCCGCGGGCGACCTTGATGTACTCGCGGCGGCGCTCCTCGGTGAGCTCGGGAAGCACCACCCGGATGATGGACCCGTCGTTGGACGGGTTGACACCGAGGTCGGAGTCGCGGATCGCCTGCTCGATGGCCTTCAGCGCGGTCTTGTCGAACGGCGCGACGACCGCCATCCGCGGCTCCGGCACGGAGAAGGAGGCCAGCTGGTTGATCGGCGTCACGGCACCGTAGTACTCGGCCACGATCTTGGCGAACATCGCCGGGTGCGCACGGCCGGTCCGGATGGCGGCGAAGTCGTTCTTGGCGACCTCGACAGCCTTCTCCATCTTCTCCTCGGCCTCGAGGAGGGTCTCTTCGATCACTGTGTACTCCCTGTCCGGTTCATCTGCTGTTGTCCCGACCGGTGTCGGCCTCGAAGCCGGTCGCGGTGTGGCGGCCGCCGAACACGGTGCCGGCGCCGTCCCGTACGGCTGATTGCTGCTCAGGCCCGGACAGAATCCTGGCTGATGAGTGTGCCGATCTTCTCACTCTTCACCGCACGCGCGATATTGCCCTCCGCCAGCAGCTCGAAGACGAGCATCGGGAGGTTGTTGTCCTTGCACAGCGTGATCGCGGTGAGGTCGGCGACCTTGAGATCGCGCGCGATGACCTCGGAGTACTCCAGCGCGTCGAACTTGACCGCGTCCGGGTTGGTCCGGGGGTCGGAGTCGTAGACGCCGTCCACGCCGTTCTTGCCCATCAGCAGCACGTCCGCGTGGATCTCCAGCGCGCGCTGGACGGCCGTGGTGTCGGTGGAGAAGTAGGGCATGCCCATACCCGCACCGAAGATCACCACACGGCCCTTCTCCAGGTGCCGGACGGCGCGCAGCGGCAGGTACGGCTCGGCGACCTGGCCCATGGTGATCGCGGTCTGGACCCGGGTCTCGATGCCCTCCTTGACCAGGAAGTCCTGCAGCGCCAGGCAGTTCATCACGGTGCCGAGCATGCCCATGTAGTCGGAGCGGGCCCGGTCCATGCCGCGCACCTGCAGCTCGGCGCCGCGGAAGAAGTTGCCACCACCGATGACCACCGCGACCTCGGTACCGGCACGGACGACCGTGGCGATCTCACGGGCGATCGCGTGCACGACGTCCGGGTCGACGCCGAGCCCGCCACCACCGGCGAATGCCTCACCGGACAGCTTCAGCAGCACCCGGCGGGGCGAGCCGGCCTGGGGGTCCTGTGCGGTCTCCTGCGTCTCCTGCATGGACTTCTCCTTCTACACCTACTGGTTCACAGGCGCGGGTGTGCGGATCCCCGACCTGCGCGTACACGCGAGGAGGCCACTGCCGCGGGAACCGGTACGGTGTCCTGCACGGCAATGGCCTCCTCGTCGTTCATGGTGCCGACGCGGCCCGCCCATAGACGGATGACGCTGGGTGAGCCCGTTCGGCGCGTCCCTCCCGCCCTGGTCAGCGGGCGGGGGCGGTTCCCAGCCTAAGCGTGCCGGGAGTCCGGTGGAACGTGGCTCAGGCGCCGACGCGGAAGCGGGCGAAGCGCTTGAGGGCGACGCCGTTCTCCTCGAGAACCTTGGCGACGCTCTTCTTGTTGTCCTTGGCGAAGGCCTGCTCCAGGACGGAGTTCTCCTTCACGAAGCCGGTGACGCGACCCTCGACGATCTTCGGCAGGGCGGCCTCCGGCTTGCCCTCCTCGCGAGCGGTGGCCTCGGCGACGCGGCGCTCGTTCTCGAGCTCCTCGGCCGGGATCTCCTCGCGGGAGAGGTACTTCGGCGCGAAGGCGGCGATGTGCTGCGCGACGTCCTTGGCGACCTCGGCGTTCTCCTTGTCCAGCTCGACCAGGACGCCGACGGCCGGCGGCAGGTCGGGGCTGGTCTTGTGCAGGTAGACCGCGACGAAGCCGTCACCGGAGAACTGGGCGAAGCGACGGAAGACGATCTTCTCGCCCAGGGTCGCGTTGGCCTCGTCCACGAACTGCTGGACGGTCTTGCCGGCCTCGATCTCGGAGGCCAGCGCGGCCTCCAGGTCGGCCGGGGCGGTGGCGGCGACGTGGGCGGCGATCGCGTCGGCGACCTTGACGAAGTTGTCACCCTTGGCGACGAAGTCGGTCTCGCAGTTCAGCTCGACCAGAACGCCGGACTTCTTGTCCTCGGCGATCAGCGCGGCGACGGCGCCGTTGGAGGCGTCACGGCCCTCGCGCTTGGCGACGCCCTTCTGGCCCTTGATGCGCAGGAGCTCGACGGCCTTGTCGACGTTGCCCTCGGCCTCGTCCAGAGCCTTCTTGCAGTCCATCATGCCGGCGCCGGTGAGCTCACGGAGCTTCTTGACGTCCGCGGCGGTGAAGTTCGCCATGGTGTGAATCTCTTCTCGCGTCTCGCGTGTCTGCGTGGAGTTGCGCCGGAGCCGATGGTTCGGCTCCGGCGCGGGAGAGAGGGGCACCTACCGGTGTCGTACCGGCGGGTGCCCCTCACCCTTGGTACGTCAGGCCTGCTCGGCCGGAGCCTCGTCAGCGGCCGGAGCCTCGGCGACCGGGGCCTCGGCGGCGGGGGCCTCGACCTCGGCGGCAGCCTCGGCGGCGGGGGCCTCCTCAGCCTTCTTCTCGCCCTCGAGGATGTCCTTCTCCCAGTCGGCCAGCGGCTGGTCGGCACCCGGCTCGACCTTGGCGTCGCCCTTGGCGACACCCGCGCGGGACTTCAGGCCCTCGGCGACGGCGTCGGCGATCACACGGGTCAGCAGGGTGACGGAGCGGATCGCGTCGTCATTGCCCGGGATCTTGTAGTCGACCTCGTCGGGGTCGCAGTTGGTGTCGAGGATGGCGACGACCGGGATGTTGAGCTTCCGGGCCTCGCCGACCGCGATGTGCTCCTTCTTGGTGTCCACGATCCAGACAGCGCTGGGAACGCGCTGCATGTCGCGGATACCACCGAGGGTCTTCTCCAGCTTGTCGTGCTCGCGCTGGAGGACCAGGAGCTCCTTCTTGGTGAGGCCGGAGCCGGCCACGTCCGAGAAGTCCAGCTCGCCGAGCTCCTTGAGGCGCTGCAGACGCTTGTAGACGGTCGAGAAGTTGGTCAGCATGCCGCCGAGCCAGCGCTGGTTCACGTAGGGCATGCCCACGCGGGTGGCCTGCTCGGCGATGGCCTCCTGGGCCTGCTTCTTCGTGCCGACGAAGAGGACGCTGCCGCCGTGGGCAACGGTCTCCTTGATGAACTCGAAGGCGCGGTCGATGTAGTTCAGCGACTGCAGGAGGTCGATGATGTAGATGCCGTTGCGCTCGGTGATGATGAAGCGCTTCATCTTCGGGTTCCAGCGGCGGGTCTGGTGACCGAAGTGGACGCCGCTCTCCAGCAGCTCCCGCATCGTGACGACGGCCATAGCCGTACTCCTAAGGTGTTGCGCCCGGCTCCCGCGCAGTCGACGTCGTGGATCGCGCGGTGGCGCTCCCCGCTCGGCGTCTGCGTACGGCCGGGTCAGGCTCGGTTTTGTCCGTGGCAGCCAGGTGACAGCCACGCCTGACGCCCCGAACGTGCCGAGCCGCTTCGGCCCGAGCGGTCCCAGGACCGGTTCGGGCTCGGCGGACCGAGCGGCACTCGCACCAGGCGGGGGCGGCGGCTGAGCCGCATCCGTCCACCGGTGGCGGGGCGTGCGAAGTCGACCCGGCGGACCGGGTCGCGTGTGAAGTGTACGGGAAGCGCCGAGCAGCGGGCGACTCCACAGGGACCGGAGCTCGGCTGGGAGGCGGGTGGGACGGCCGGTGGGGCGGTCGGTGAGTGGTCGGCGGGGTGGTCGGCGGGGTGCTCGGTGAGTGGTCGGCGGGGTGCTCCGCGGGGCGGCTGATGGGGCGGGGTGGTGAAGGTGCTCCGGGCCGCGGCGCCGGGCTCACGGAGCGACGGCGGCAGCCCCGCCCGGGGCGCGTCACCCGTTGGAGGGACGGCGGCTGTCCACAGGGGGCGGTTATCCACAGAAATCGGGACGGGGATGGTCGGACCCGCGTGCTGCGGGGAGCCTCGGCGGCATGACAACTGCCCTCGGTGCCGTCACCCGGTCAACTTCCTCCGGCCCCTCTCGTCCCTTCGCCGGTACAGCGGCCGGGGCGTCGCGCGACGGCGGGGGCCGGCTCGTCGCGCTGGCGCTGCCCCCGCCGCTCGGGCCCGGGCCCGGGCGCAACCATCGGCTGCTACTGCTCGCCCTGCTGGCGGTGACGGCCCTCCTGCTGACCGTCCTGCCGGGGCCGGTGGGCCACGCCGCGGAGGTCACGGGGGCGGCGGGGGCTGTTGGAGGCCCGCGTGACGCCGCCGGCGGTGGGGTCGGAAGCACGGACGGCACCGGTACCGGCGCCGATACGGGTGTTGGCGCCGGTGTTGGCGCCGGTGTTGGCGCCGGGCCCGGGAGGGTCTGGCCGGTGGGCGGTCCGGGTGGGCTGATCAAGCGGTTCGAGGCACCGGCCAAGCCGTGGGCCGCCGGGCATCGGGGCGTGGATCTCGCCGCCGTCGGCGGCTCGGACGTCCGGTCGGCGGCCCCCGGGGTGGTCACGTTCTCCGGCCTGGTGGCGGGCCGACCGGTGGTCACCGTCACGCACCCGGCCTCCGGCACCCCACCGCTGCGGACCACCTATCTGCCCGTCACCGGGATCATCGCCGCAGGCACCGGCGTCACGGCCGGTGAGGTGATCGGGCGGCTAGCCCCGGGTGCCACCCACTGCGCGGGCCGCGACTGCCTGCACTGGGGGCTGCTGCGAGGTGACCGGTACCTCGATCCCCTCGCGCTGTTCGGCGCCGGTGCGGCCCGGCTGCTCCCGCTCGGGCGGGGGCGGTGAGACCGCCCCGGGTCAGCTCCCGCCCAGGCCGTGCAGGGCGAGCGCGACAGCGGCGTCCGCGATCACGTCCGGGCTCTCGGCCGGGCCGCCGGCGGCCCGCTGCTCGGCCTGCCGGACAGCGGCTTCCACGATCCCCTGGAGCAGGCCGGCCGCCAGCCGCGGCTGCTCGTGACCGAGGTCCTGGAGGGCCTGGACCACCAGGCCGACGAGCTTGCCGTGCGCGGCCCGGATCCGTTCCCGGGCCGCCTCGTCGAGTTCCAGCGCCGAGATCGCCGCCACCGCCCGGTGCCGAGGATCCCCGGCCAGCGCGAGCTGGCCCCGGACATAGGCCTCGATCCGGGCCGCCGCGGTGTCGCAGCTCTCCATCCCGGCCTCGATCTCGGCCGCCCAGAGCGGGAAGTCGACCTCGCAGAGCAGCTCGACCACGGCGGCGCGGGAACGGAAGTACTCGTAGACCGAGGAGCGCGCCAACCCGGTGCGCGCCGCGAGCGCGGGGAAGGTCAGGGCATCCATTCCCCCCTCGGTGAGCAGGCTGCGGGCAGCATCGAGGAGGGCTGCGCGCTGCAGCTGTCGGTGCTCGGCCAGAGTGGCCGCTCGGATCTTCGGCACTGTCCCACTGTACGGAGCCCTACACGCCACCGATACGGCGCCGCGCATGACAGGGACGCGGCGGGGCGCCGAGGGGCCGCAGAAGGGGGCTACCGGATGTCCGACAGCTTGGCTCGCAACTGCAGCACCGACTTGGTGTGGATCTGGCTGACCCGGCTCTCCGTCACCCCCAGCACCTGTCCGATCTCCGCGAGGGTGAGGCCCTCGTAGTAGTAGAGCGTCACGACGGTCTTCTCCCGCTCGGGCAGGGTGTTGATCGCCTGTGCCAGCAGCCTGCGCAGCTCCCGGTCCTCGGCCACCTCCACGGGGTTGTCCGCGCCGCGGTCCTCCAGGGTGTCGCCCAGGCTCGGCCGGTCGCCGCCCTCGCCCACCGGGTGGAGCAGCTCGTCCAGCGCCACCACGTTGGCGAGGGAGAGCTGGCTGAAGATCGCGTGCAGGTCCTCGATCGCGATGCCCATCTCGGCCGCGACCTCCGGTTCGTGCGGAGTGCGGCGCAGCCGGGCCTCCAGCGTCGCGTACGTCCGCTCGACCGCCTTAGCCTTCTGCCGCACCGAGCGCGGGATCCAGTCCAGCGCCCGCAGCTCGTCGATGATCGCGCCGCGGATCCGGCTGATGGCGTAGGTCTCGAACTTGATGGCCCGATCGATGTCGAACTTCTCGATCGCGTCGATCAGCCCGAAGACACCCGAGGAGACGAAGTCGGCCTGCTCGACGTTGGAGGGCAATCCGACCCCGACCCGGCCCGCCACGTATTTGACGAGTGGTGAGTAGTGCAGGATCAGCTGCTCCCGCAGCCGCTGGTCACCCGTCTCCTTGTAGGAGCGCCAGAGCGCTTCCAGTGCTGTGCGTTCATGGCCGCCGGGCTCCCGCCGGGGCGCCGGTGTCTCGACGGGCGCGGGCGCCGGGACCTTCCCCTTGCCCTCGCCCTGGACCGGTCCGGGGACACCCGGCGCTTCGGGGGTGGCGGGAGCTTCTGGGGTGGCGGGTCCGGCGGCCGTCTCGGGCGCACCGGCTGCTTCGGTCGTACCGGCGTCTTCGGGCGTACCGGCTTCTTCGGAGGGATCAGGTGTGCCGGGCTCGTCCGGCCGACCGGCGTACGCGCCGGTGTGCGCCGGTCGGCCACCCTGCCGGGCCAGGGCCCCCATCGCACCCGTCGCCTTGGGCGGGAACTCGGTCACGGGGCGCCGCTCGGTCCGCGGCCCTCCCGAGGACCGGGCGCCACCGGTCACTCTGTGTCCGGGAATGTGTGTGGGCATGCGTTGGTCTGCGCCGTTCTGCCGAGTCATGTGCTGATAGGGAAGGCATGGCGAGCGTAGCGTGACCGACTCACTGCAATGTGCTACCGCCACTCGGTCGTCCCCCGATCCGGTGGCGTTCGTGTCGTCGCAGCCCCGCGCCGGGGGGTGAACGCCTTGGCCACCGACCCACCTCGCCGTCACCCGCCGGCCTCCACATCCCGGGCGCGCCCCGATTCGTCCTGATCCGCCCCGTCCGGTCACCTGCCCCGCACCAACCGCCAGTGGGCACCGTGCCGCTCCACGAAACCGAGCGACCCCAACTCGTAGAGGCGCTGGAGCACTTCGTCCGGCGGGAGCCCCGACTGCCGGGCCAAGCGCTCCACCGGCGCGCCCTCCGCCGTGGCCGGCACGGCCTCCAGCACTCGCGCCACGACCGGCTCCAGGAGGTCCCTCGGCAGCACCGGCCCGCTGCGCTGCGGCGCGAGATCGTCACCGATCGCCCCGATCAGTTCGGCCACCTCGGCCGCGTCGGTGACCAGCGTGGCGCCGCCGCGGATCAGGGCGTGCACCCCGGCGGAGAGCTCCGACGTCACCGGTCCGGCGACACCCATCGTGTGCCGGTTGAGGTCACGGGCCCGTCTGGCCGTGCTCAGCGCCCCGCTGCGCAACGCCGCCTCGACCACCACCGTGCCTCGGGTGAGTGCCGCGATCACGCGATTGCGCAGCACGAACCGGAACCGGTTCGGGTGCTCCCCCGGTGGGAGCTCGCTCAGCAGCAGCCCCTGGGAGGCGATCCGGCGGATCAGCTGCGCGTTGCCCCTCGGGTAGGCCACGTCGACCCCGCAGGCGAGGACCCCGATGCTCATCCCCCCGACGGCCAGCGCGCCCCGATGGGCGGAGGCATCGATCCCGTACGCCGCCCCGGAAACCACCACCCACCCCCGTTCGGCCAGTTGCGCCGACAGCTCCCCCGCGACGTGCGCGCCGTAGGCCGTGCAGGCCCGCGCGCCGACGACCGCGACCGAGCGAAGAGCGAGCAGCCGCAGCGAACCCGTCCCGACCACCCAGAGCCCGAGCGGTCTGCCGTCCCCCAGGTCGTCCAGTTGGCTCGGCCATTCCGTGTCGCCCGGAATGATGAAGCGTCCACCGGCGCTTCGTACTCGTTCCAGATCGGCGACGGGATCGACGCCGGCGAGCCTGGCCCGGTAGGCGGCGAGCCGGTCCGCGTCCAGGCCCGGGTGGTCGGGGACGGTACCGTCCCGGATCGCCCGGACGACGTCGACGGCGGCGAGCTGGGTGAGCCACCGGCCCAGGACGGCGTCGCCGGGTTCGCTGAGTCTGCTCAACGCCGCCCTGGCTCGGCGCTCGGGCCCGGTCTCCTGGCCCGCTTCGGAGGGGTGCTGAGGGTGGTTCATCGTCTGGTTCACGATCAGATCTCCTTGTCGCTCGGCCGCTGGTCGGATGTCGCGTCGGGTGGACCGGCCCGGAGCAGCCGGTCCCTCTTCGGCCCGGTCTCCGGCACCGGTCCACTGCCGAGCCGGCCGGACGAACGCTCGACCAACGGCAGCCCCTGTTCGACACCGGTGCGGAGCACGAGCGCCGTCCGCACGTCCCGCTGCTCCGGGCGGTCGCGGCCGGCGAGATCCGCGACCGTCCAGGCGACCCGGAGCACCCGGTCCAGGCCGCGGGCGGTCAGCAGGCCGCGCTCCAGCTGTCGCGCGGCGTCGTTCAGCGCACTGGGCCCGAGCTGCCAGCGCGTTCGCAGCTCATGGCCGGGCACCTCGGCGTTGGTCCGCCACGGTGTGTGTGCCAGCCGGGCCGCCGCACGCTCCCGCGCGGCCAGCACCCGGGCCGCGACGGTCGCGGTGTTCTCCGCCGTGGTGTCCCGCTCCATCAGCTCGATCCTGGTCACCGGGGCGACCTGGACCTGGAGGTCGACCCGGTCGAGCAGCGGCCCGGACAGGCGCCCCTGGTACCGGCTGACCATCGCCGGAGTGCATTCGCACCCCTCGCCCCGCCGCGAGTACCGCCCGCAAGGGCAGGGATTCGCGGCCAGGCAGAGCAGGAATCTGGCCGGCAGCCGGAGCGATCCGGCCGACCGGGCGATCACCACCTCACCCGATTCGAGCGGCTGACGCAGCGCGTCGAGCACCCTGACCGGAAACTCCGGAGCCTCGTCCAGGAACAGCACGCCCCGGTGGGCCAAGGAGACCGCACCCGGTCTGGGCAGGCCGCTACCGCCGCCGACGATCGCCGGCATGGTGGTGGAGTGGTGCGGGGCGCAGTACGGCGCGCAGCCGATCAGCGGCCGACCGGCCGGGAGCAGCCCGGCCACGGAGTGCACGGCGGTGACCTCCAGGGCCTCCTTCTGGGTGAGCGGCGGCAGCAGTGCCGGCAATCGCTCCGCCAGCATCGTCTTGCCCGCACCCGGTGGGCCCTTCAGATACAGGTGGTGACCACCTGCGGCGGCGATCTCCAGTGCGCGCCGGGCCTCGTACTGGCCGGCCACGTCGGCCAGGTCGAGCCGGGCGGCTCTGTCGTCGGGCAGTCCGCGCACCCCTGCGGTGGGGAGCATCAGCCCGGCCATCAGAGGGTCCGGGCGGCCGCTGATCGGGTCGGGCGGCTCGTCCGGTTCGGGGGCGCCGGTGAGCACGGCGACGAGCTGACGCAGGCTGCGCACGCCGATGACGGTGACACCCGGGACGAGCGAGGCCTCGGCGGCGGTCTGCTCGGCCACCACGACCCGCTGGTAGCCGGCGTCGGCGGCGGCCAGCACCGACGGCAGGATGCCCCGTACCGGGCGCACCCGCCCGTCGAGCCCGAGCTCGCCGATGATCAGCAGGTCCGCGATGGCCGATGGATCCAGCCGCTCGGCGGCGGCGAGGACGGCGCAGGCCACCGCGAGGTCGAAGCCGCTGCCGCTCTTGGGCACCGAGGCGGGGCTGAGCCCGACGGTGAGCTTGCGCTGGGGCCAGACCTCACCGCTGTTCACCAGGGCCGCGCGCACCCGGTCGCGGGCCTCGGAGAGGGCTTTGTCGGGCAGGCCGACCAGGGTGAACGCGGCGACTCCCGGCTCCAGATCGGCCTGGACCTCGACGATCACGCCGTCGACGCCGACCAGGGCCACGGAACAGGTACGGGCGAAGGCCATCTCAGACCACCCCCCGCAGGTGGTCCACCGAGGCGGCGCCCCTGGCCCGGTTGATGACGGCCACGAGGTCGATCCGAACGCCGCCGGGCGGCACGGGCGGCCACTGCGGATCCGCCGGCGCGGGCTGGTACCCCGGGCCGGCCAGCCGGGCGAAGTGGCCCGGCCAGCGCTCGGCCACCCAGCGCTCCGCCAGCCGCTGGAGCCGGGCGGCCTTGGCCCGGTCGATGGCCTCGCTCGGCTGCTGGAAACCCCGCTCGGAGCGGGTCTTCACCTCACAGACCGCCAGGGTGTCGCCGTCGAGGGCGACGATGTCCAGCTCGCCATCGACGCAGCGCCAGTTGCGGTCCAGGATCCTGAGCCCGCTCTCGGCGAGCCGGCGGGCGGCGACCCGCTCCCCGTAGCGGCCGAGGCCGTTGTTCGTGCCGCGCCCCGGCGGCGCCTGCTCGGGAGCGGCCCGCTCCGAGCGCGGCGGCACCGGCCCCTCGTCGATCCCGGGCAGCTCGGCCGGGTGCTGATCCGGCGGCCGTGCCGCCCTGCGCCGGGCCTGCCCACCCGGTCGGGCCTTCGCCGTCTCGCTCTGCCTGCGCGTGGTGCGCTTGGTGTCCTGCACGGTGACCACCTCCGCCGCGGAGGTTGCCGTGCGGCCCGGGGCAGGGCCAGAGGCTTGCTATTTCCTGTGGATAACCCGGGCCTGTGGATAACTTCTGTCACCCGCAGGGGTGAGAATCCAGGAAAAGTCGAAATTCCCCTGGACACCGCAGGACCGAGCGGTCCAACGTCAGTTCCCGAACCCGGAGTCGTCCGAGGGCAGCTCCAGATCGCTCTTCGCGAGCTCC
Organism: Kitasatospora sp. NPDC003701; assembly: GCF_053587085.1. Taxonomy (NCBI): domain Bacteria; kingdom Bacillati; phylum Actinomycetota; class Actinomycetes; order Kitasatosporales; family Streptomycetaceae; genus Kitasatospora; species Kitasatospora sp. NPDC003701. The sequence goes on along the minus strand of NZ_JBSFNM010000038.1, from coordinate 56,778 downwards.
TCGATGTTCACGTCCTTGAAGGTCAGCACCCGGACCTTACGGACGAACCGGGCCGGCCGGTACATGTCCCAGACCCACGCATCCGCCATCGACACCTCGAAGAAGACCTCCCCCTGGACCGAGTGCACCTGCAGCTCGTAGTCGTTGGTGAGGTAGAAGCGTCGCTCGGTTTCAATCACGTACTTGAACAGGCCGACGACGTCCCGGTACTCCCGGTAGAGCTTGAGCTCCATCTCGGTCTCGTACTTCTCGAGATCTTCGGCACTCATCCAGGCGTCCCCTCAACTTGTCACGTCCACCCATTGTGGACCACCGCACTCACCCTCAGAGCCTTACCGGCGTGACCGGCGGCCCCTCGGCCAACAGTCGCCCCAGGAAGTCCGCCAGCCCGACCGGATAGATCGTTTCGGCGGTCTCCCTCAGTTCCTCGACCGTCCACCAGCGCGCCGCGAGCAATTGAGCGTGTTCGTCCTGGCCCATCCTCGAATGATCGAGCACCGTCTCCACGGTCCGGGCCAGGTGGAACCACTGTTCCTGCTCGTAGTGCTGCTCTCGAAAGGAGAACGAAGCCGTGCCGTACGCAACCACGGGCCCCAGCTCCACTCCCCGAAGCCCGGTCTCCTCGCCGAGCTCGCGCACCGCGGCCTCGCGAATGCCCTCCCCCGGCTCCAGGCCTCCCCCGGGGGTGAACCACCAGGTGACGTCCGGCACCGCCGGGTCCGAACCCCGGAAGAGGAGCAGGCGGTCCCGCGCGTCGAGCAGCAGGATCCGCGAAGCCTTGCGGTGCTTGGCCGTCATCGCCGCCCTCCCCCGTTCCCTCGTCCGTCCGGCCGACTCCCCCGATCCTGCCACCCGGCAGGACCGTCCGGGGCGATGTTCGGCAGAGCGATCGGGCCACGGACAGCGCCGGTCGCGGCGGCGTCGGCTTCGGCTCGCGCTGAGGCTGCGACGTGGGCTGCGGCTGAGCCCGTCGAGGCAGCGGCAGCGGTCAAGCGGCGCGGCGGCGCCCCAGCCGACGGACCGCGCCGGCCACGCCACCCACCGCGCAGGTCACCACGATCAGCGCCGCGCCTACAACGGTGGTGTAGAAGGCCGGCTCCAACGGTCCCGACCCGCCGGCCTTGGGCCCGCCGAGTGCGTCGAAGGCCGTGGTGCGAGCGAACAGGCCCGTCCGGCCGAAGGGCAGGACGGTGGCCTCCACCCGGGCCTCGACCTCGGTGGCGGGGATGGTGCCGCCGTCGATCTCCAGGTGGAGGCGGGAGTCGAGCGACCCCTGCCGGTTGTCCCCCAGCAGGAAGAGCCGGCCGGGAGGCACCTCCACGCTGAACGCGCTCCCCTGCGCGCCCTGCGCCGCCAGGTACGGTTCGTCCACCGGCTTGCCGTTGACGGTCAGCCGGGGGTCGTCCCCGGTGGTCGCCACGGTGTCGCCGCCGACCGCGACCACCCGCTTGACCATGAGCTGCCCGCCCCAGGCCTGGTCGCGGAAGACCACGACGTCGCCCCGGCCGACGGCCTTGCCGTCGATCTGCCGGGCCACGACGGTGTCCCCGACCTTGAGCGTCGGGGTCATCGAGCCCGTCGGAATGCCGTACGGCCGGTAGTCCAGCGCCATGACCACGAAGCCACCGATCAGCAGGGCCAGGCCGAGCCCGATCAACACGCCCTGCAGCACGGCGGAGGCCTTCCGCCGCGGCCGCGCGGGCGCAGGCGGGCGGCCTGCCGTCTCTGTCACGACACTGCTCATCGAAACCATCCACCCCTGCCCGACCCGGAACCGCTCATGGCACGCCGGGGCCACAGGCGGAAAACCCGGCGGGCCGTGGCACGTCCGAGCAGATTACTCGTCGGTACCACGGCCCGCGCAAGACCCGGGGGCGACCCGGTGGTGGTCAGGCCTGCGTCTCGCGCTCCGACCGGTCCCGCAAGCGGCGAACCAGCGGAAGCAGGCCGACAGCGCCGACCGCCCCGGCCGCCGGCGGCACGAACGGCACGGCCGCCGCCAGCCCCTTCTGGTCGAAGGTCGCCGGCACCGGCAGCGTCGACCAGTGGTTGATCGGCCACGCCACCACGAAGGCTCGGCCGATGACGTCGTCCACGGGGACGGTGCCCCCACCCGGCTGGTCCATGTGGAACCGGGAGTCCAGCGAGTCCGCGCGATGGTCACCCATCACCCAGATCCGGCCGTCCGGCACCTTCACCGGGCCGAAGGGCTTCGTCCCGCAAGGGGTGTTGCCGGGGTAGACGTAGGGCTCGTCGAGAGCGATCCCGTTGACCTTGACCGGCCCCTCGCCCTCGCACTCGACGGTGTCCCCGCCGACCGCGATGACCCGCTTGATCAGGTCCTTCTCGTTCTCGGAGGGCATCAGACCGACGAAGCTGAGCACGTCCTGAACACCCCGGACGAAGGAGTTGCTGCTCTGCTTGGTCGGCTCGTCCGCCAGCCAACCGCCCGGGTCGTGGAACACCACGACCTCGCCACGCTCGGGCTCGGCCCCGAACCACGGGGTCAACTTGTCCACGAGGACGCGGTCGCCGACCTGAAGCGTGTTCTGCATCGACTCCGACGGAATGGAGAACGCCTGGACGAAGAAAGTCTTGATCACCAGAGCCAGGACCAGCGCGATACCGATCAGAATCGGCAGCTCTTTCCAGAACGAGCGCGGCTTGTGCTCCTTGCCGGTGGCCTTCTCGTCCGACTCGCCCTCGGAGCTCACCTCGTCGCGAAAGGCGTCAGAGGCGTCGTCCGCACCACTGCCCTGCTCATCGGCGGACTGGGCCGCCGCATCCTCCGCGGAACTCGAAGACACTGCGGACTCCGTGGACCGTTCCGCCCGATGACCAGAGCCCTCGGGCTCTCCGGCGCCTGAGCGGGCACCGATCACCAAATCCCCCACAACGTCTCCTCCCAGCTGTGCGGACGCCTGCGCGTCCGCGCTCACAGTGCCGCACAGCGGGCACTACCTCCACCATCGACCGTGCCACGGCCCCAGGGCCGCCCTCCTGGGGGACACCTGACACCGGCACGGTCTCCGGACGCGGCCGTTGTCGCGTACCGGCCGCACCAGCACTTCTCTATCACTCCCAGGCATCCGGCTCGCGCTCCCACGCGCGCTACCCGGCCGCCCGGCGGTCGGCCGGGCCTACTCCGGGGGCCGCCCCGACCGTCGGCCGACGAGCGGAAGGATGCCCAACACACCCATAACGAGCGGAGGTTCCTCCGGAAGCGGCCCAACACCCATCGAGTCCGGCCCAGTTCCAGGGGCATTCCGGGCCCGCGCCAGCGAGGAGAGTGAACCCGGCGCATCAAGTTGATGAACCCGGCCGACCGGCCAGGCGATGACGAACGCCCGACCCACCACACCACTCAGCGGGATGGTGCCCTGGCCCGGATTCCCCATGTGGAAGCGGGAGTCGGCGGACACGTCCCGGTGGTCACCCATGACCCAGAGCCGCCCCTGCGGCACCTTCACCTTGAAGGGCTGGCGGGACGGCGGGTTGCCCGGTGCCAGGTAAGGCTCGTCCACCGCCGTGCCGTTGACGCTCAGACGGCCCTGCTCGTCGCAGCACTCAACGGTGTCCCCGCCGACACCGATCACCCGCTTGATCAGATCCTGCTCGCTGTCGGACGGCAGCAGCCCGACGAAGGTGAGGACTTGCTTGGTCCCACGAAGCACCGGACCGTCCGTGGACGGCTTGTGGTCGGCCTCCAGCCAACCACCCGGGTCCTTGAAGACCACCACGTCGCCGCGCTCCGGTTCGGCGCCGAACCAGGGGGTGAGCTTGTCCACCAGCACCCGGTCACCGATCTGGATGGTCTGCTCCATCGAACCGGATGGAATGACGAAGACCTGCACCATGAAGGTCTTCATCACCAGTGCCACCAACAGCGCCACCAGGACGATCAGCGGAATCTCGTGCAGGAGGGAGCGCTTGCGGCGGCGGGCGGCCCGGCGGGCGGTGCGACGGCGGTCGGCCCGACCGCGTGCGGGCGCCGAGGCCTCCGGCACGGTTGCTCCCGCCGGTTCCTCCAAGGGCCCGGCCGCCGGTCGGTCGACCAGTCGGCCCCTACCTCTGGTCCCCATGGCCACCGGTCCCCCCTACTGCGGCGAAGGCCGCCGACCGGTCCAGGCCGGCCCAATGGCCGACCGGGTAGACCACCCACTCCGCCCGTCCGATCACCTTGTTCTCGGGCACGAAGCCGCCACCGGGCTCACCCAGGTGGTCCCGCGAGTCACGGGAGGCGCTGCGGTGGTCGCCCATGACCCAGAGCTTGCCGGCCGGCACCACCACGTCGAAGGCCACGTTCGACGGCTCGTCCCCCGGCGCGAGGTAGGAGGACTCGTCGATCGGCACACCGTTGACGGTGATCCGCCCGCCCGGTCCGGTGCTGGTCACCCGGTCCCCGCCGACGCCGATGACGCGCTTGACGTAGACCGAGTCGCCGGCCGGTGCCAGTCCGAGGTCCCGGCCGAGCGAGCGCAGCGCCCCCGAGAATCCGGCCGGCTCGGCCGGTCCACGCCGAAAGGAGCCCGTCCCGTCGAAGACCACGACATCGCCGCGCCGCGGATGCCCCCCGAAGGAGTAGGCCAGCTGGTTCGCGATCAGGCGGTCGCCCGGGCGCAGGCTGTTCTCCATCGACCCCGACGGCACCGCGAAGGGCCGTGCCACGAAGGCGTTCACCAGGAGCAGGGCGAGCAGGCAGACACCCACCAGCAGAAGGAGCTCACGCGAACGCGAACGAGGCGATGCCCCGGACTCCTCCACTGAGTCGTCGCCCTCATCGTGCGCGGCCCCCCGGGCCGTTCCCCCGGGCGCCTCGGCGGCCGACCGGGTGCCCGGCTCACCCACCGGTTCCGCAACGGGCGCGGCCGCGGAAACGACCGCGGACCGCGACGGCGAGTCCGCACCGGTGGGTGCGGGACAGCCGTCGCGGTCCGCGGATGGTTCGTGCGTGCTCATCGGGGGCTGAGCTTACCGTGCGGCAGCCGCGCCCCCTAGAGCGCTCCGATCCCCCGGCAGTACCGGGAGCCGGTGGATCAGCGGTCGCGCTTCTCCTTGATCTTCGCGGCCTTGCCGCGGAGGTCACGCAGGTAGTACAGCTTGGCGCGGCGAACCGCACCGCGGGTCACGACCTCGATCTTCTCGACGACCGGGGTGTGCACCGGGAAGGTGCGCTCCACGCCGACGTTGAAGCTGACCTTGCGAACGGTGAAGGTCTCGCCGACACCGGCGCCGTGGCGGCGGATGACGACGCCCTGGAAGACCTGGACACGAGAGCGGTTGCCCTCGATGACCCGGACGTGGACCTTCAGGGTGTCACCGGCGCGGAAGGCCGGAATGTCGCTACGCAGCGAGGCCGCGTCGACAGCAGCGAGCTTGTTGCTCATGTTGCTCTCCATCGCAGGCGCCACGGGCCGCCCACGGAAGTCGTCACAATGGGGTTCGCTGCGGGCCGCATCGGTTGGCGATGATCCCCCCGTGGCGGGGGCACCGGACCACGTGACCCCTACGAGAGGGGCCCAGCGACAGACAGCAGCGACCTATTCTTCCACACCATCGACCAGAGACCGAAATCGGCCGAGCCGCTCGTCCCAGGCCAGGCCGAGAATGCTCAGCGCCTCGCGCTCCTTCTTGTCGAAGCTGCCGTACTGCCAGCGCTCGACCAGATCGGGCCGGTTCGCCAGGGTCCGGGCGAAGGCCTGCTCGCGCCGCCAGCGGGCGATCCGACCGTGGTTGCCGCTGAGCAGCACGTCCGGGACGCTCCGGCCACGCCACTCGGCGGGCTTGGTGTAGACCGGGCCCTCCAGCAGGTCGGCCATGGCACCGGGCGCGAAGGAGTCGTCCCGGTGGGACTCGGCGTTGCCGAGCACCCCGGGCAGCAGCCGGGCGATCGCCTCGACCATCACCAGGACGGCGACCTCGCCGCCGGCCAGGACGTAGTCGCCGATCGACACCTCGACCACCGGCATCCGGGTGGCCGCCTCCTCGATCACCCGCCGGTCGATGCCCTCGTACCGGGCGGGGGTGAAGGTGAGCCACGGACGCCCGGCGAGCTCCTGGGCGAGCTCCTGGGTGAACGGGCGCCCGCTCGGGGTGGGCACCACCAGCGTGGGCACCTCCCCCTCGGGGCCCCGGCTCAGCACGCCGTCCAGCGCCTCGCCCCACGGCTCGGGCTTCATCACCATGCCGGGTCCGCCGCCGTACGGGCTGTCGTCCACCGTCCGGTGGATGTCGTACGTCCACTCACGCAGGTCGTGGACGTGCACGTCGAGCTGGCCGCGGGCGCGGGCCTTGCCGACCAGGGAGATGTTCAGCGGCTCCAGGTACTCGGGGAAGATCGTGACGACGTCGATCCGCATCCCGTCCTGGACACCGTGCTCCGCGGAGCGCCCCTGCACCACGGGCTGCTGTACGGCGGACCGCTCCTGCAGCACGGACCGCTCCTGCACGACGGGCGACTCCTGCGGAGACAGCTCCTCGGCGGTCACTCCGACTCCTCCGGCTCCGTCGACGAGCCCGACTCGTCCGCCTCGCCCGACTCATCCGAAGCATCCGACTCGCCGCGCACGATCTCGGCCTGCTCGGGGTCGATCAGGCCGCCCGGCGGGTCGATCACGACGCGCTGGTTCTCCAGGTCGATGGTCGGCACGATGCGGGTGACGAACGGCACCAGCACCTCCGTCCCGTCGGGCTTCTCCACCGTGAGCAGGTCCTGGTACGGGAGGTGGACGACCTCGGTGAGCTCACCGACCGGGGTGCCGTCGAGCAGGACCACGTCCAGGCCGATCAGCTGGTGGTCGTAGTACTCCTCCGGGTCCTCGGGGCTCTCCTCCGGGTCGACCTCGGCGATCAGGATCGTGCCGCGCAGCGCCTCCGCGTCGTTGCGGTCCTTGACGCCGGCGAAACGCAGCAGCAGCCGACCGCTGTGCACCTTGCCGGACTCGACGGTCAGCGGTCCGGCCGACGCGGGGTCGGTGAGCAGGACGGCACCGGGGCCGAGCCGGAGCTCCGGCTCGTCGGTGCGGACCTCGACGCTGACGTCCCCCCTGATGCCGTGGGCGCGGCCGATCTTGCCGACGACGAGCTGCACGGTGATCGTTCTCCTGGATGGGTGCTGGTTGCTGGGTACTGGGTGCTGATGCTCGGCAGCAGGGCCGAGAAGGCGGACCGGAACAGCGAAAGGCCGGCCGGGACGACATGCGTCCCGGCCGGCCTCAAGCCTGACGGCTGAACGAGCAGCAGCGTCAGCGAATGCTGTCCACGTCGACCAGGTCGACCCGGACGTTGCGACCGCCGAGGGCGCCGACCACGGTGCGCAGTGCGCGCGCCGTGCGGCCGCCCCGGCCGATCACCTTGCCGAGGTCATCGGGGTGCACACGCACCTCGATGGTGTTACCCCGACGCAGGTTGCGCGAACGCACCTGCACCTCGTCGGGGTGCTCGACGATGCCCTTCACCAGGTGGTCGAGGGCGTCCTCGATCACGATCAGGCCTCGGCGGCGGCGTCGGCGTCAGCCTCGGCCTTGTCCGACTTCTTGGCCTTCGGGGTGATGGCAACACCGGTGGTGGCGTCCTCGAAGCCGGCGACGGCCTTCGCGAACAGGTGCGAGAAGTCCTCGACCTTGGGCTCGGCGACCAGCAGGGGCGCCGGGGCCGGCAGGCCCTTGAACTTCTGCCAGTCGCCGGTCAGCTTGAGGATGGCCAGCACGGGCTCGGTCGGCTGGGCGCCGACGGACAGCCAGTACTGGGCGCGCTCGCCGTCGACCTCGATCTTCGAGGGGTTGTAGGTCGGCTGGTAGATGCCGATCTCCTCGATCGCGCGACCGTCACGCTTGGTGCGGGCGTCGGCGACGACGATGCGGTAGTGCGGGGAGCGAATCTTGCCGAGACGCTTGAGCTTGATCTTGACTGCCACGGGAGTGGATTCTCCTGGTGTTGACGTGGGTGAGCGGCCGCACCGTCGCGTGGGGTTGCGAGGCTGGCCGTTCAAGGGACACGCCAGCCGTAGGAGAGAGGGGTCCTGCTCGGCTGCCGAGTACTCAGCTGTCCATTCTGCCATACCGGCGCGAACCGCCTTGACGCCACCTGCGCGGCCCACCCCCGGCCGACCGCGCATCGGACAGCCCGGAGCACCCGAAAAGCCCGGAGCGCCCGACAGGCCAGGGCACCCGGAGCACCCGAAAAGCCCGGAGCGCCCGACGGGCCGGGGCACCCGGAGCACCCCGAGCTCTCGAAGGACAAGCTCCGGAAGGACCCGGTCCGACCCGGAGGGAACCGGTCCGACCGGGAGCCCCCGCTCCCGGTCAGCCCAACACATCGAAGATGTCGATCAGGGCTGCCGATCGGTCGTACCGATCAGCCCCGCCGACCAAGGCCGTCGATCGCTCCGGCCGGACGCACTGCCCGCACAGTCGCCGGCCGGCTCCCCACGCTACGCGATCTTGAACGGCTGCTGGCAGGCACCGCAGACGATGGACGCCTGCGCGAGCACCGACGGCACGACCCGGACGTTCCGCCCGCACCCGCAGACCGCCTTGACCCGGACGCCGCCCCCGGAGGAACCGTGCCGGGCGGCCGGGCCGCGGAAGGCGCGCGACACACCGTCGCCGGCCACCGCCTCCTGGTGGGCGCCGAGGGCGCGGTCCAGGCGTTCGATGGTCTCGGCGTACCGCTCCTGGGTCTCCTTGAGCATGGTCACCTGGGAGAAGCCGCTGCTCGCATGCGGCTCCACCGGGTGCGCCAGGCCCAGCTCGGAGGCCAGGAGCAGGAAGCGCCGGTTGTGGTAGCGGCCGGCCCGCGAGGTGTCCCGGATGTCCCGGGCCGCGGCCAGACCGTGGGCAGCCTCGTGGAGGAGCCGCTCGAAACCGAGCCGCGTGCCACAGGCCGAGGAGGATTCGCCGATCAACGCCTCGGGCGAGGCGAGGTCGGGGAGATCCTGATGGAAGGCCTGGATGTCACTCCAGGCGGCGGCCAGTTCGGCCGCGAGAACGAGGGGCTGTGTCGTGCTCACGCTAGACCAACGACGGAGTGCGAGCCGATGTTCCGCGTGTTCCCGTTCGCCTGGAATTCCCAGGAAACTCTCAGGAATGTACGAGCCCGCGCGAAATGCGCGTTCCGGATCTGACGCAAGACCAACCCCCTGCCGGTTTGGGCCCGTCGCAGCTCGGCGGGCCTCGTCATTTCCGTCCGGGGGACGGGCTGTCGCCCCCAGGACGTACGGCCCGCGGTCCTGTCGAGTTGACAGGGCCACGGGCCGTACACCGTACCGCTATTCCGTTAATACCGGCAGTTGACCGGCCAGTAGGGATGTCGACTGGTGAGACGGACCCCGGACGGTTACCGCCGTAATTCCCGACGACGGTTGTCGGCCGGATGTCCGACGGATGTCCGACGGTTGTCGGGCAGCTGCCGGATCATTGCCGCCGGCCGCCAGTAATCGCCAGCAATCGCCAGTACCTGTCGGTTTCCGACACCGACGACCACCGGCATCCGCCGAGGTGTCCGCCGTGCCGGACATCCCTCCGTGCGCCGCCGCCGGCGCGCCACTGTCGGCGCACCGGCGGATGCACGCGCCGGTCAGTAGGCGCGCGCGACGATCGCGATGTTGCCGTCCTGGTCGTCCGTCTGCGGCACCGAGCCGTCGGCGGCGACGATGCAGCGCACCGAGACGCCCTGCTCGGCCAGCTTGGCCTCGCCCTCCGGGCCCAGCTCGGCCCAGGAGATCCGGCCCCAGCCGGTGGCGGCGGCCTCGACGGCCTCGTCGAGGTTGGTCACGTCGACCGTGCGGGCCTCGCGGCGCTCGCGGGACTGGCGCAGCAGCAGCGCCTGGTCCTCCTCCAGGACATCCGGGAGCAGCTCGGCCAGCGCGTCGATCGAGACCGGCTCCTTGCCGCCGGGGATCCGGCGGGCCAGCATCGCGGTGCCGTTCTCCAGGTCGCGCGGGCCGACCTCGATGCGCAGCGGCACGCCCTTGAGCTCCCAGTCCACGGCGCGGCGGCCGAACGGGGTGTCGGTGCGGTCGTCGACGACCACCCGGATGCCGACGGCCTCCAGCCGGGCGCCGATCTCGCGCACCTTGGCGATGACCGCGTCGTCGCCCTTGATGGCGAGGACGACGGCCTGGACGGCGGCCAGGCGCGGGGGCACCCGCAGGCCGTTGTCGTCGCCGTGGGACATGATCAGGCCGCCGACCATGCGGGTCGAGACGCCCCAGGAGGTCTGCCAGACGTACTCGCGCTCGGCACCCTGGAGCTGGTAGGTGGTGTTGAACGCCTTGGCGAAGTTCTGGCCCAGCTCGTGGCTGGTGCCCATCTGCAGCGCCTTGCCGTCGCCCATCATGCCCTCGAGGGTGAGGGTGTTGATCGCGCCGGCGAAGCGCTCCTTGGCGGTCTTGCGGCCGAGCACGACGTCGATGCCGAGCACGTTGGTCATGAAGTCGCCGTAGACCTGGGTGTGGATCATCGAGGCGTACTCGCGGGCGTCCTCGTACGTGGCGTGGGCGGTGTGGCCCTCCTGCCAGAGGAACTCGGTGGTGCGCAGGAACACCCGCGGGCGCAGCTCCCAGCGGACCACGTTGGCCCACTGGTTGATCAGCAGGGGCAGGTCGCGGTGGCTCTGCACCCACTTCGAGAAGTACTCGTTGATGATGGTCTCGGAGGTGGGCCGGACGACGACGGGCTCGTCCAGCTGCTTGCCGCCACCGTGGGTGACGACGGCGAGCTCGGGGGCGAAGCCCTCGACGTGCTCCGCTTCCTTGGTCAGGTACGACTGCGGGATGAACATCGGGAAGTAGGCGTTCTGCGCGCCTGCCTTCTTGATGCGGGCGTCCATCTCCTGCTGCATCCGCTCCCACAGGCCGTAGCCGTACGGTCGGATGACCATGGTGCCGCGCACCGGACCGTTGTCGGCCAGTTCGGCCTTGTTGATGAGGTCCTGGTACCAGCGCGGGAAGTCGTCCGCCTGGGGGGTGAGAACGGGTGCCTTTGCCATGGGGCGAATGGTACGGGGCCAAGGGGCCTGACTTCGAATCCGTTCCGCGGAACCCGTTCGCCCGCAAGCCGTCCCTGTCCCGCCCGGGCCGCGACGGCGCCCGGCCGTCGCGGCGGCCGCGGGGCGCCCCGGCTCCGCCAGGGGGCGCACGACCGCGACACGCGCGCACCACCCTGCACCCCTCTGGACGCCGCGCCCGAGCCGCTGTTCGCTGGAGTGGGGCGGGACTTTGGGGGAGCCGTAGCAGCACACCGAAGGACCGGATGGGAGGCCGCGATGGCTTCAGCTCGAACGACCGGCACGACCGTACGACCCGCAGGCGCACAACCGCACGACCGGCAGTCCGCGAACGCGTGGCCCGCGCGGGCGCGCGACTGGGCGGAGATCCAGGAACGCATGCTGGTACCGCTCTACGAGGCGGTCTACGACCGGCTGGAGGTCGGCCCGGCGACCAGCGTGCTGGGCATGGGCTGCCGCTCCGGCCTGGCACTGCTGCTGGCCGCCGGGCGGGGCGCCCAGGTCGCCGGCCTGGAGCCGCACGACGAGCTGCGCGAGCTGGCGAGGGACCGTCGGCTGCAGGTGGGCGCGGGTGCCCGGCCGGCGGCGGACGTCCCCCGCTCGGCCTATTCGCTGGTCACCGTTTTCGAGCAGTTGCCGGGGGCCTGCGATCCGCAGCGCGTGGTGGCCGAGGCGGCCCGGCTGACGCTTCGGGGCGGGCACGTGGTGCTGGCCGCCTGGGGCCCGCCGGAGCGCTGCGAGAGCGCGTCCGTCCTGGACGTGGCCCGGCGGATGGCCGGGCGCACCACCGCGCGCGACCCGTTCGGGCTGAGCACGCCCGGCGCCCTGGAGGACCTGCTCGCACCGGCCCGCCTGCGCCCGGCCGGCAGTGGCCGGGTGAGCTGCCCGTTCGCCTATCCGGACCTGGACAGCGCGGTGCGCGGGCTGCTCTCCACCGGCCTGTACGACGCGGCGGCGGAGTTCTCCGGGCTGTCGCTGGTGGCGAAGGAGCTGGAGGAGGCACTGCATCCGTACCTGCGCCCGGACGGCTCCGTCCGGATGGAGAACGTCTTCCGGTACCTGGTCGCCGATCAGCCCCGGTGACCGGGACGGTCCCGGCCACCGCCCGGTCCCGGTCACGGCATGATCCCGGCACCCGGACGGCCCGGCGGCCCCCGGCGGGCCGAAGACACCCGGCGGGGGCGCCCGCAGTCGTCGCGGACGCCCCCGTTCGGCCGGATCACGCCTGGTCGAGCGCCTTCCGGGGCACCCCGGCGGCCCGGTAGGCCGCCTCCTCGTCCAGCGTCTCGCCGTCCAGCAGCGCCGCCGCCAGCGCGTCCAGCCGGGCCCGCTGCTCGGTCAGCAGCCGCACCGCCTCCTCGTAGCACTCGGCGACGATCCGCCGGGCCTCCTCGTCGACCGCGTCCAGCGTGGTCGGCGCGGCGGAGAGCCCGTACGCGCCCTGCGGGTCGGAGGGGACGGCGGTGAGCCGGCCGACCCGCTCGCTCATGCCCCAGCGGCCGGCCATCCCGCGGGCGATGTTGGTGACCTGCTCCAGGTCGCTCTCCGCACCGGTGGTGATCACGCCGTAGACCACCTGTTCGGCGGCCATCCCGCCGAGTGCGCCGATGATCCGGCCGCGCAGGTAGGGCTCGGTGTACGAGTAGCGGTCGGTCTCGGGGGTGGACAGGGTGACGCCGAGGGCGCGGCCGCGCGGCACGATGGTGATCTTGCGGACCGGGTCGGCGCCCGGCTGGAGCATGCCGAGCAGGGCGTGGCCGCTCTCGTGGTACGCCGTGCGCTCCCGCTCGGCCTGCGGCATGACCAGCGGCCGGACGGCGCCCAGCTGGACCTTCTCCAGCGCGTCGGAGAGGTCGCGCTCGTTCACCGCGTCCTGCTTGCGCTTGACGGCCAGCAGGGCGGCCTCGTTGACCAGGTTGGCCAGCTCGGCGCCGGTCATCCCGGGGGTGACCTTGGCCAGCTGGTGGAGATCGGTGTCCCCGGCGAGCGGGACGGTCCGGGTGTGGATGCGCAGGATGGCCGCGCGGCCGTCGCGGTCCGGCGGGCTGACGGTGATCCGCCGGTCGAACCGGCCGGGCCGCAGCAGGGCCGGGTCCAGCACGTCCGCGCGGTTGGTGGCGGCGATGACGATGACGCCCTCGGAACCGGTGAAGCCGTCCATCTCGGTGAGGATCTGGTTGAGCGTCTGCTCGCGCTCGTCGTGGCCGCCCATCCCGCCGCCGCCACCGCGCTGGCGGCCGATGGTGTCGATCTCGTCGATGAAGACGATCGCGGGGGCGACCTTGCGGGCCTCCGCGAACAGCTCCCGGACCCTGCTGGCGCCGACGCCGACGATCATCTCGATGAACTCCGAGGCGGAGGCGGAGAAGAACGGCACGTCGGCCTCGCCGGCGACGGCCCGGGCGAGCAGGGTCTTCCCGGTGCCGGGCGGGCCGGCGAGCAGCACACCGCGCGGCATCTTGGCACCGAGCCTGCGGTACTGCTGCGGGTTCTTCAGGAAGTCGACCACCTCGGCGAGTTCGGCCTCGACCTCGTCGATGCCGGCCACGTCGGCGAAGGTGGTGCGCTTGCCCGGCTCGGCGGTGATCGGCTTGGGCGGGGCCTTGCGGCCGAGCGCGCCGGCGCCCGTGCCACCGGCCATCCGGCGGGCGAGCAGCACCCAGATCAGGACCAGCAGCAGCATCGGGGCGAGCGAGATCAGCAGGTTGGCGAGGAAGCTGCGCTGCTGGACCACCGGCTTGGCGGTGACCTCGACGCCCTGTTGCTGGAGGGTGGTCCAGAGGCTGTCGCCGGCGAAGGACGGGCGCTGGGTGTCGAACTCCGTGTAGTCGCCCTTGCCTCCGTCCGGCTTGGGCGCCGCGCTCTTGAGGGTGCCCTCGATGGAGTCGCCCTTGGAGTAGATCTTGGTGACGTTGCCGTTGTTCAGCTGGTTGTTGAACTCGGTGTAGGAGATCGTGGTCGCGCCGGCGCTGCCGAAGAAGGACAGCAGCAGGTCGGTGATCAGGAACACCGCGAGGGCGGTGAGCACGAGGCCCGTCCAGCCACCGGGCATCTTGCGGCGGGGAGACGGCGGGGGTGGAGCGCCCTCGGAGCGCCAGGGCTGGTCGGGGGTCTGGCGCGGCGGCACGGGATCGGTCACCCGTCGGACAATACGGACATTCACTCGGGCGATACAGCCGAAACGCCGCGCCCCCGAGCCCCTCCCGACGCGGCCGCGAAGCCGCGGAGCGCCGGGTCCAGGGGTGCAGCGACACACAAAGACACAGGGACACAGGGACACAGGGCCCACCCGCACCCCACCCACGCCCGGGCACCCGGGCACCCGGCCTCCCGCTCCTACTCCCCCGGCCCGGGCCACTCCTCGGAGGTCAGCGCGAATCGCTCGTGGTCCCGCCAGGCCCCGGCCAGGAACAGCATCCGGGGCGTGTACCCCTCGTGCCGGAACCCCAGCCGCTTCGCCAGCCCGATCGAACGCCCGTTGTCCGGCTGCACGTTGATCTCCAGCCGGTGCAGGCCGAGGCCGCCGGCCGCCTGCGGGGCGAAGCAGCGGTCCACCACCAGCCGCATGCCCTCGGTCATCCGGCCGGTCCCGGCGAACGGCAGGTACGAGTCGTAGCCGAGCGCGCCGTTGCAGAACCGGCCCATCACGATGTTGGCGACGTTCACCTTGCCGACCAGCCCGCCGGTGGCCTGATCGATGATCAGGAAGGTGCGCAGACCGCCGCCCTGGCGCTCCAGGAGGTCGCGAAGACCGTTCGGCTCGACCGGGTTCCACCGCCCGATGTGCTCGGCGGACCGGCGGACCGCTTCGGCGTACACAACCTCGTCCTCGGCCCGCGGGGCCCTGATCGTCACTCTCACCCCACCATCATCGGACATGGATACGGCCCGCCGCCCGGGATGTACCGGGGCGGCGGGCCGTACACGTGCCCGACGACGCACCGGCCGGGAGGCCGGACGCGCGGGGCGGGCGGACCTACAGCAGGTCCTTGAACTCCTTGGGCAGTTCGAAGTCGGACGGGCCCTTGCCCGCGCCCAGGCCGAACGCGCCGCCCTGGGCCGGAGCCTGGCCGGCGCCCGGGCCGAGTGCGCGGCGCTCGGCGGCCGCGGCCTCCTCCTGGGCCCGCTTCAGCGGGTTGCCGCTCTTGCGCTTGCCCTTGGCGGCCGGGGCCTTCTTGGCGGACTTCTTCGAGCCGCCGCCCATGCCCGGGATGCCCGGCATGCCGGGGATGCCCTTGCCGGAGGCCATCGCCGACATCATCTTGCGGGCGTCGAAGAACCGCTCGACCAGGTTGTTGACCTCGCCGACCTGGACACCCGAACCCTTGGCGATGCGCAGCCGGCGCGAGCCGTTGATGATCTTCGGGTCGGTCCGCTCGGCCGGGGTCATCGACTTGATGATGGCGCCGACGCGGTCGACGTCCTTGTCGTCGATGTTGTTGATCTGCTCGCGGATCTGGCCCATCCCGGGCAGCATGCCCAGCAACTTGGAGATCGAGCCCATCTTCCGGACCTGCTCCAGCTGGTCCAGGAAGTCGTCGAGCGTGAAGTCCTTGCCGCCGCCCTGCAGCTTGGAGGCGATCTTCTCGGCCTCGGCCTGGGAGAAGGTCTGCTCGGCCTTCTCGATCAGCGA
The DNA here is from genome assembly GCF_053587085.1 of Kitasatospora sp. NPDC003701. Classification (NCBI taxonomy): domain Bacteria; kingdom Bacillati; phylum Actinomycetota; class Actinomycetes; order Kitasatosporales; family Streptomycetaceae; genus Kitasatospora; species Kitasatospora sp. NPDC003701. The sequence goes on along the minus strand of NZ_JBSFNM010000038.1, from coordinate 41,138 downwards.
GAGCATGTCGCCCATGCCGAGGATGCGCGAGGCCATCCGGTCCGGGTGGAAGGCGTCGAAGTCGTCGACCTTCTCGCCGTTGGAGGCGAACATGATCTGCCGGCCGGTGACGTGCGCCACCGACAGGGCGGCACCGCCGCGGGCGTCGCCGTCGAGCTTGGAGAGCACCACACCGGTGAAGTCGACACCGTCGAGGAAGGCCTGCGCGGTGGTGACCGCGTCCTGGCCGATCATCGCGTCGACGACGAACAGGACCTCGTCCGGGTCGACCGCGGCCCGGATGTCGGCGGCCTGCTGCATCAGCTCGGCGTCGATGCCCAGTCGGCCGGCGGTGTCGACGACGACGACGTCGTACTGCTTCTGCTTGGCGTACTCGATCGAGTCGCGGGCGACCTGCACCGGGTCGCCGACGCCGTTGCCCGGCTGCGGGCCGTAGAAGGCCACGCCGGCGCGGTCCGCGACCACCTGGAGCTGGTTGACGGCGTTGGGGCGCTGGAGGTCGCAGGCGACCAGCAGCGGGGTGTGCTTCTGCTGCTTCAGCCAGTGGCCGAGCTTGCCCGCGAGGGTGGTCTTGCCGGCGCCCTGGAGGCCGGCGAGCATGATCACCGTCGGGCCGTTCTTGGCGAACTTCACCCGGCGGGTCTCGCCACCGAGGATGGCGATGAGCTCCTCGTTGACGATCTTGATGATCTGCTGGGCGGGGTTCAGCGCGCCGGAGACCTCCGCGCCGAGGGCCCGCTCCTTGACCTGCTTGATGAAGGCCCGCACGACCGGCAGCGCGACGTCCGCCTCCAGCAGCGCGATGCGGATCTCGCGGGTGGTGGCGTCGATGTCCGCCTCGCTGAGGCGGCCCTTGCCCCGGAGGTTCTTGAACGTCGCTGCGAGGCGATCGGAAAGGGTGTCGAACACGTCGTCGCGGGTCCTCTGCGGCATCGGGATCAGTACGGTCGTCGCCCCCAAGGGTATCCGGCCGCCCTGGCAACGGTCTCCACCCCCGGGCGAACCGGCCCGGGGGCGCTCCGACGGGGCGGCTCCGACGGGCCGCTCCGGCCGGGCGGGCCGTCCGGAACGACCGGTCCGCCCGCCCCCGACCGACCGCCCGCCCCGGCGGGGCGGTGTCAGCCCAGCGCCGCCCGGACGGCCGCCGCCACCTCCCCCGCCCGCTGGGCGGAGAGCGGCCGCCCGGCCTGGTCGGTCAGGTAGAAGGAGTCCACCGCCTCGGCGCCCAGCGTGCTGACGTGCGCCGTCCGGACCCGGACGCCGGCGCCGTCCAGCGCCCGCCCGATCCGGTGCAACAGACCGGGGGCGTCGTGGGCGCGCACCTCCAGCACGGTCGCGGTGGCCGAGGCCACCGCGGGCGCCACCGCGACCAGCGGCGGCGGGGTGGGGATGCCGCGCCGGCGCGGGGCGGCCGCGTCGCGCTCGGCGAGCCGGCGCGAGACGTCCAGCGAGCCGTCCAGCGCCCGGCGCAGGTCGGCCCGGAGCCGGGCCGCCTCCGGCAGCTCACCGAACTCGGCGGCCACCGTCCAGGACAGCAGCAGCACCGGGCCGACGCCGATCGGGTCCAGCTCGCGCAGGCCCGCCGAGCGGACGGTCAGCCGGTGCAGGGCCAGCACCCCGGCGACCGTGCCGAGCAGGCCCGGCCGGTCGGGTACGGCGAGGGTCAGCCGCACGCCCATCGGTTCGGTGCCCGGCTCGTCCACCTCGGCCTGGGCCAGCAGGGAGAGCGCCGGACCGGCCGTCCGCGCGGCCTCGACGGCGAGCCGCTCCTGTTCCGCGGTCGGCGCCGCCTCCCCCGCGTGGGACCCCCACCCTCCCGGGGCCGGCGGCGGGTACGCGCCGGCCAGCTGAGCGGCGGCCCTTGCCGCCAGGCCGTCCACCAGCGAGGCCCGCCAGCGGCTCCAGGCGGCCGGGCCGGTGGCGGTCGCGTCGGCCTCGGTCAGCGCGTGCAGCAGCTCCAGCTGGGGCAGGGTGGCGACCACCTTGGTGATCGCCTCCACGGTGGCGGGGTCGTCCGGATCCCGCCGGGTCGCGGTGTCCACCAGGGTCAGGTGGTGGCGGACCAGCACGGCCAGGGTCTCGACGGACTCGTGGTCGAAGCCCATCCGGACGGCCACGTCGCGGACGATCACCTCGCCCGCCTCACTGTGGTCGCCGGGCCAGCCCTTGCCGATGTCGTGCAGCAGGGCCGCGACCAGCAGGAGGTCCGGCCGGGCCACCCGGCGGGTCATCGCGGCGGCCCGCACGGCCGTCTCCACCAGGTGCCGGTCGACCGTCCAGCGGTGCACCGCGTTGCGCTGCGGCCGGCAGCGGACGCGCTCCCAGTCCGGCAGCAGCCGGGTGATCAGCCCCTCCGCCTCCAGCGCCTCCCAGACCGGCAGACAGGCCTCGCCGGCGCCGAGCAGGGTGACCAGCTGCTCGCGCGCCTCGTCCGGCCAGGGCACCGGCAGCGGGCGGCACTCGGCGGCCAGCCGGCGCACCGTGGCGTAGGAGATGGTGAGCCCGTTCTGGGCCGCCGCGGCCGCGGCGCGCAGCGGCAGCACCGGGTCGGCGGCCGGGCGGGCGCCCTGGGCCAGCACCGCCTCGCCGTCCTGCTCGACCACGCCCTCGGCGAGCGGGCGGCGCTGGACGGCGCCGCGGGCCACCGCGCCCGCGCCCCGCCCGGTGCCGGTGAACGGGAAGGAGAGCCGGGAGGAGCGCCGGCCCCGGGTGGTGCGGGCGGCCAGCACCCGGTCCACCGCCCGCCAGGTGACGTCGCTCGCGTAGGCGATGGTCCGCGCGGCCTCGTACACCTGGCGCAGCAGGGTGTCGGCGTCCAGCACGCCGAGCCGTTCGGCGACCTGGTCCTGGTCCTGCAGGCTGAGCCGCTCGGTGGCCCGGCCGGTGACCAGGTGCAGCGCGTCCCGGACGTCGGACAGCCGCAGCGCGGCGGCGTCCAGGCCGTCGCGCGGGGCGTCGGCCAGCCAGGTGGCGGCGATCGCGTTCAACGCGACCGTGTCGCGCAGGCCGCCGCGGGCCTCCTTGAGGTCCGGCTCCAGCAGGAAGGAGAGCTCGCCGTGGCGCTCGGCCCGCTCGCGGCCGAGTTCGCGCAGCTCGGGGAGGCGGTTCGGGGCGCCGGCGCGCCAGTCGGCGAGGACGGCGGAGCGCAGCCCGGCGGTGAGCGCCTGGTCGCCGGCGATGTGCCGGGCGTCGAGGAGGCCGAGCTGGGCCTTGAGGTCGGCGGCGGCGACGCTCCGGGCCTCGGCGGGGGTGCGGACGGAGTGGTCGAGGGAGGCGCCGGCGTCCCAGACCGGGTACCAGACGCGTTCGGGCAGCTCCGGGTCGAGCGGGCCGTCGTGCAGCAGCAGGACGTCGAGGTCGCTGCGCGGGGAGAGCTCACCGCGCCCGTAGCCGCCGACCGCGACCAGGGCGACGCCGGCGGGGGCGCCGGCCGCCGCGAGCAGGCCGGCCAGCCAGTCGTCGGTGAGCGCGGCCAGCGCGGTGCGGCGGGCGGCGCCGACGAGACCGGGCGTGTCCAGCAGCCGGGCGCGGGCGGTGCCGTAGTCGGGCGGGCCGTCGCCGCCGGCCGAACGGCCGGAGGAGGTCCCGGGCCCGGCGGCGGGCCGGGAGGGCGGGTCGGGCTGCGTGGTCATACGGGGTCCCCGTCCGTCGTCGTCCGGTTGAGCGAAGAGCGCTGATTCGAGCGAGGAACGCCGATTCGAGCGAAGAGCGCTGATACGCCGTCAGCGGACCCGCGACCACGGGGTGGTCGCGGGCCCGCCTGCGGGATCGTGCTGAATGCTAGAGGGAGGGGGTCCCGGTCAGAGGGCGTCGGGGCCGCGCTCACCGGTCCGGACCCGGACGGCGGTCTCGACCGGAACGCTCCAGACCTTGCCGTCGCCGATCTTGCCGGTCCGGGCGGCCTTCACCAGGACGTCGATCAGCTGATCCGCGTCGTCGTCCTCGACCAGGACCTCGATTCTGACCTTGGGCACCAGGTCCACGGTGTACTCCGCGCCCCGGTAGACCTCGGTGTGGCCGCGCTGCCGGCCGTAGCCACTGGCCTCGGTGACGGTCAGGCCGTGCACGCCGAAGGCCTGCAGGGCGGCCTTCACGTCGTCCAGGCGGTGCGGCTTGATGACTGCGGTGATGAGCTTCATCAGGCGTCGACCTCGGTCTTCTCGGCGTTCTTGCCCGCGGTCCTGGCGGCGGTCGCGGGGGTGGACTCGGCGACCACGGCGACCGCCGGGGCGGGGGTGATCCTGGCCGGACCGGCGCCCAGCGCGCTGAAGTCGTAGGCGGACTCGGCGTGCTCGGCCTGGTCGATACCGGCGACCTCGACGTCCTCGGCGACCCGGAACCCGACCGTGCTGTCGATCGCCTTGGCCAGCAGCCAGGAGAGGACGAAGGAGTAGGCGCCGACCACGGCCACGCCCATCGCCTGCTTGCCGAGCTGCTCCAGGCCTCCGCCGTAGAACAGGCCCTTGGCGGTCTGGCCGACGGTGCCGGTGGCGAAGAGCCCGACCAGCAGCGAGCCGATGGCGCCGCCGACCGCGTGCACACCGACCACGTCGAGCGAGTCGTCGAAGCCGAAGCGGTACTTGAGGCTGATCGCCGCGGCGCAGACGGCGCCGGCGATCAGGCCGATCGCGACCGCGCCGAGCGGGCTGACCGAGCCGCAGGCGGGGGTGATGGCGACCAGACCGGCCACCGCGCCGGAGGCGGCGCCCAGCGTGGTGAACGCGCCGTGCCGCAGCTTCTCGTAGATCAGCCAGCCGATCAGCGCGGCCGCCGTGGCCACCTGGGTGTTGATCAGGGCCATCGCGGCGACGCCGTTGGCGGCCAGTGCCGAGCCGGCGTTGAAGCCGAACCAGCCGAACCAGAGCAGCCCGGAGCCGAGCATCACCAGCGGCAGGCTGTGCGGGCGCATCGGGTCCTTCCGGAAGCCGACCCGCTTGCCCAGCACCAGGCAGAGCGCCAGGCCCGCGACACCGGCGTTGATGTGCACCGCGGTGCCGCCGGCGAAGTCGATCACGCCGTTGCGGTCGCCGAGCCAGCCGCCGTTGCCGCCGTCGAAGAAGAAGACCCAGTGCGCGACCGGGAAGTAGACGACGGTCACCCAGAGTGCGATGAACAGACCCCAGGCGGTGAACTTGGCACGGTCCGCGACGGCCCCGCTGATCAGCGCCGGGGTGATGATCGCGAACATCAGCTGGAAGGCGGAGAACGCGGTGACCGGAATCGTCCCGGTCAGGTCGTTCAGTCCGATGCCGCGCATCCCGAGGAAGTCCAGGTTGCCGATCAGCCCGGCGCCGGCGTCGGGGCCGAAGCTGAGCGAGTACCCGTAGAGGACCCAGAGCACGCTGACGATGCCCAGCGAGAGGAAGCTCATCGCCAGCATGTTGAGTGTGCTCTTGGCCCTGACCATGCCCCCGTAGAAGAAGGCCAGACCCGGGGTCATCACCATGACCAGGGCCGCGCAAATGAGCACGAAGGCGGTATCGCCCGCGCTGAAGCCGTCCGGCATCGGCGTCTCCTCATGAATGGAAGCCGCTCCACACCCGGGATACCTGTCCCGTGCCACCCGGGGTGTCGGCGATGTGAAGGAGAGTGCCGAAGGCGGGTTTCGGCCGATGCGGCCCGGTGTTTCGCGACCGTGACGACGACGACGCGCGGGTTACGCCTACGTGAACCACGGCCGTGCCGCCGGGTGCGATGGGTTACCGTACCGCCGCGCAGCACGAGGAGTGCCGGAAACACCACCGACCGTGGCGGCGGCGGCCGTCACGGTCGGTGGGGGCTGGGGAGGTGCGTCGGCGCAGGTCAGACCACCGAGACGTACTCCGGGATGTCCTGGACCACCCGCTCCTTGAGCCGGCTGATCGCGTCCACGCCGCCGTACCGCGCGGAGGCGGCCTCGGTGGTCTTGCGCACCCGGGAGTTGAGCCGCTCCGAGCGCACCTTGGTGGCGATGTCCACCGCCTGCTCGGCCATCACCACGGCCTGCTCCGGCTCCCGCTGCAGCAGGTGCACGCTGGCCATGCCGATCAGGTTGAAGGCGTACGAGCGGACGTGGTCGCCGTCCTGGCGGAAGAGGTCGACCGCCCGCTCCATGACCGGGGCGGACATCGAGGCGTACAGCTCGGCCCGGTCGGAGTGGTAGGCGAGGTCGCGGAAGGAGTGGGCGTTCTCGGCGTTCAGCTCGGCCGGCGAGAAGAACTTCAGCCAGTCCGGGTCGCCGTCGCCCTCGCGGATGTCGGTGAAGGTGTCCTCGGCCAGCCGGACCGCCCGGGCGCAGCGGTTCACCTCGCCGATGGTGGCGTACGCGCGCGCCTCCATCGCGTACAGCAGGGACTGCTGGCGCGGGGTGGCGGTGTCGCGGCTGCCGTACTGGGCGAGGTGGATCAGCTCCAGGGCGTCCTCGCCGCGGTTGAGGTGGATCATCTGGCGGCTCATGTCGGTGAGGATCAGCGCACCGAACGGGCGGTCGCCGGCCTCCTTGGCGGCGTGCAGCGCCAGCACGTAGTACTTCTGCGCGCTGGGGTGCATGCCCACGTCGTAGGACATCCAGCCGGCCAGGTGGGCCAGCTCGGCGGTGAGCCGGAACAGCCGCCTGGTGGTCTGCTCGGGGTAGGTCTCCTGGAGCAGGTCGGTGACCTCGTGGAGCTGGCCGACGACGGCCTTGCGGCGCAGCCCGCCGCCGTTCTGCGCGTCCCACTGCCGGAACATGACGGTGGTCTGCTCCAGCAGTTCCAGCTCGGGCTCGGAGAGCCGGCCGGTGAACGGCTCGCCGCCGTTGGCCGCGGTCAGGATCGGGGTGGGGGTGCCGTTCGGGCCGGGGGCGAGCCAGCGCTGCATCGGCTCGATCAGCGCGGCGCCGGCCGTCAGGGCGAGCGAAGTGCCCAGGAAGCCTCGCCGGTTGAGCATCAGATCGCTGCGCGAGTAGTCGCTGATCAGCTGGACGGTCTGCGGCGCGCTCCACGGCAGGTCGACGCCGCCGCCCACGGTGGAGACCGGGATGGCGGCCCGCAGCCCGAGGTCCTCGATGGAGACCACGGAGCCGAAGCGTTCGGAGAACAACTCCGACATGATCTTGGGGATCGGCTCGCGGGGCTGCTCCCCGTCGAGCCAGCGCCGCACCCGCGAGGTGTCGGTGGACACGTGGTGGGCGCCGATCTGGCGGGCCCGGCGGTTGACCTGGCGGGCCAGTTCGCCCTTGGACCAGCCGCTGCGGGCGAACCACGTGGTCAGCTTCTCATTGGGTTGCTTCTCTGCCATGGGAACGTCCCCATCCCGCCCGGCCCCTGCTGCGGGGCCCCCGATCGTGACCGCCCGACGGTTGCGGGCTCTTGCCAGACGTGCTGCTTCTTCCGTACCCGAGGTGCTGTCGAGACCGCTTGCCGGACCACTCGTCGCACTGGTGTGCCATCCTCGCGGACGAGGCGTCAGATTCCCCAACTCCCGCCCCCACAGGGCCGGAAGCGGACTCCCCGACGATGTCTGCGTGCTGAACGTAATGCCCCGCGCGGGGTCCGGGGGAGCGGCCCTGGCGAAACGCCACCTTTCGCCACCCCCAGGAGTGAACCGATCCAAGTCCGCACACGCTTCACTGGATAGTCCCGGCGGTCCGGCATATGCGGGCCGCCAAGTCCGCACCGGTACCACCGTCCCTCACCTGCAACCCACAGCAGCCCCAGGCGAGTTTGCCGCCCACTCCGGTCGACGGCCGCCTCGCGCAGACGACGATCCGGCATCGGCACCGCCCCCCACAAGGCGGCGCCCGAGGCACAGCACCGCAATAGGCGCACGCCACGCGCTGCGCGCCGCCACCGCACCACGCACCACGCAACGGACAATCAACACAAAGTCACCATCCCGTAACCATCGGCAACGAGAACCTGTTGGGGGAGGCATGGACAACCTGTTCGGCGAACTTCGACTGGGGCACCTGCGGTTGGCCCCGCTGGGCGCGCGCCGCCGCACCCGGGTGACCGCGTCCCGGGCGGCCGCGGAGTACACCGGTCGCTGGGGCTGGGCGGTCACCGTCGGTAACCTGGCCGGCCCGGCCACCACCGCGGCCCGCTGCCACTGCGGCGCCACCCACTGCGCCGCGCCCGGTCTGCACCCCGCCCCCGGCGGCTCGCCGGCGGCCCGCACCGAGACGGACGTCTCCGTCCTGTTCCCCACCGGCCGCGCCTTCGACGTCCTGGACGTCCCCGAGCAGGCCGGTCTCCAGGCACTGGTCCGGCTGGAGCGGATGGGCACCCAGGTCGGCCCGGTGCTGGCCTCGCCCACCGGCCGGCTGCAGTTCCTGGTCGCCGCCGGCACCGCCCTGCGGCTGCCCGACCTGCTGTACCGGATGGGCTGGGACGACGCCGCGCTCGACCTCACCTGCCACGGCGAGGGCAGCTACGTCGCCGCGCCGCCCACCGTGCTCGGCGGCCTGGGACCGGTCCGCTGGCTGCGCCGGCCCACCCGCGACAACGCCGGCTGCCCGCCCGAGGCCCGGCTGCTGCTCGGCACCCTCGCCTACGCCTGCCACCGCGGCCGCGAGCGCAGCGCCGAGCCCGCCTGGCTCGCCTCGTAGTTCGCCCGCTCGCCTCCGAGCCGCTCCGAGCCGCTCCGACCCGGCGCCGACGATCGGCGCCGGCTCGCTCCCTCCCCTTCCGCACCGGCGCGACCCGTCGGCGCGCGGCGGGGCGGTCGCGCGGCGGGGCGGGCGGTGCTCGGCCGGAACGCCGAAGGGCCCGCCCCTCACGGAGCGGACCCTTCATCGGGAGGGCGGGGGTCAGTCCCCGATCAGCGCGTCCACGAACGCACCCGGCTCGAACGGCGCCAGGTCGTCGGCGCCCTCGCCGAGCCCGATCAGCTTGACCGGGACACCCAGCTCCCGCTGCACCGCGACCACGATGCCGCCCTTGGCGGTGCCGTCCAGCTTGGTCAGCACGATGCCGGTGATGTCGACCACCTCGGCGAAGACCCGGGCCTGGATCAGACCGTTCTGACCGGTGGTGGCGTCCAGCACCAGCAGCACCTCGTCCACCGGACCGTGCTTCTCCACGACCCGCTTGACCTTGCCCAGCTCGTCCATCAGGCCGGTCTTGGTGTGCAGCCGGCCGGCGGTGTCGACCAGCACGGTGTCGGCGCCCTCGGCGATGCCCTCCTTGACCGCGTCGAACGCGACCGAGGCCGGGTCGCCGCCCTCGGGGCCGCGGACGGTCCGCGCGCCGACCCGCTCGCCCCAGGTCTGCAGCTGGTCGGCGGCGGCGGCACGGAAGGTGTCGGCCGCGCCGAGCACCACCGTGCGGCCGTCGGCGACCAGCACCCGGGCCAGCTTGCCGGTGGTGGTGGTCTTGCCGACGCCGTTGACGCCGACCACCAGGACGACGGCCGGGCCGTCCTCGTGCTTGGTGGAGCGCACCGTGCGGTCGGCGTCCTTGCCGATCAGCTCGACGAGCTCCTCGCGCAGCAGGGTGCGCAGCTCGTCCGGGGTGCGGGTGCCGAGCACCTTCACCCGGGTGCGCAGCCGCTCGACCAGCTCCTGGGTGGGGGCCACGCCGACGTCCGCGGTCAGCAGGGTGTCCTCGATCTCCTCCCAGGTGTCCTCGTCGAGGTGCTCGCGGGAGAGCAGCGAGAGCAGCCCCTTGCCGAGCGAGTTCTGCGAGCGGGAGAGCCGGGAGCGGAGCCGGACCAGCCGGCCGGCGGTGGGCTCGGGGACTTCGAGGGCCGGGACCTGCTCGGCCTCGACCGCCTCGACCGTCTCGGGGACGGCCTCGGCCTCGGGGAGCTCGACCTCCTCGACGGTGCGACGGGGCTCCTCGGTCGGCGGCGCGGCCTCCTCGCCGACCTGGGGCTCTTGCGGGGTCTTGGGCGCCGTGATGACCGGCGCCTGCGACTTCGGGGGGAGCTGCTGGCGTCGTCTGCCGGAAACGACGAGGCCCGCGATCGCGCCGACGGCGACCACGGCGATGACTACGGCAAGGATCACGTATTCCATAACCCGTCCAGTATCCGTGACGGCGGCGCGGACGGACCGCAGGCGGACTAGGCAGAAACGGTACGGCTCGCCGGGGGGCGCTCCCGGAGCCCCTCGGCGGCCCGGCGACCGGGGGGTGTTCCCTCGCGCAGCCGCTGGCTGATCACCTGGGAGATGCCGTCGCCCTTCATGGTCACGCCGTAGAGGGCGTCGGCGGACTCCATGGTCAGCTTCTGGTGGGTGATCACGATCAGCTGGGAGCTCTCCCTCAGCTCCTCCATGATCCCGACCAGCCGGCGCAGGTTGGTCTCGTCCAGCGCCGCCTCCACCTCGTCCATCACGTAGAACGGGCTGGGCCGGGCCTTGAAGATCGACACCAGCAGCGCCACCGCGGTCAGCGAGCGCTCCCCGCCGGAGAGCAGCGAGAGCCGCTTGACCTTCTTGCCCGGCGGCCGGGCCTCCACCTCGACCCCGGTGGTCAGCATATTGTCCGGATCGGTCAGCACCAGCCGGCCCTCCCCGCCGGGGAAGAGCCGCGAGAAGACGCCCTCGAACTGGGCGGCGGTGTCGTGGTACGCGGAGGTGAACAGCTGCTCGACCCGCTCGTCCACGTCCTTGACGATGTCGAGCAGGTCCCGCCGGCTCCGCTTGAGGTCGTCCAGTTGCTCGCCGAGGAAGGTGTGCCGCTCCTCCAGCGCCGCGAACTCCTCCAACGCCAGCGGGTTCACCTTGCCGAGCTGCTGGTAGGCCTTCTCCGCCGTCCGGAGCCGCTTCTCCTGCTCGGCCCGGACGTACGGGCGCGGCTCGCCGGGCTCCTGGCCCTCTTCGTGCGGCGGCGGCGGGACGAGCCGGTCCGGCCCGTACGAGGCGAGCAGCTCACCGCCCTCGATGCCGAACTCCTCCAGCGCCCGGGCCTCCAACTGCTCGATCCGCAGCCGCTTCTCGGCGCGCAGCACCTCGTCCCGGTGGCCGGCGTCGACCAGCTTGTCCAGCTCGGCCTTGAGTTCGCGGCCGTGCTCGCGGTGCTCCCGCAGCTGCGCCTCGCGCTCGGCGCGCGCCTGCTCGACGGCGACCCGCCCGGCGTCCGCGCGGGCCAGCGACACCTCCAGACAGGCCAGCAGCTGCCGGGCGCCGGCCGTGACGGCGTTCGCCACCCGGGCGTCGTGCTCGGCACGCAGCCGGCGCTCGGCGGCGCGGGCGCGCGCCTCGCGCTCGGCGCGGGCGGCCCGGTCCAGCTGGTCCGCCCGGCCGGTGAGCGCGCGGACCCGCTCCTCGTGCGTCCGCACGGCGAGCCGGGCCTCCAGCTCGGCCTGCCGGGCGCCGGCGGCGGCCCCGGTCAGCCGCTGCTGCTCGGCCGCGTCGGGTTCGTCCTCCCCCGCGTCGGCCGACTCCTCGGCGGCCGCGAGCCGTTCGGCCAGCTCCTCGGCGGCGGCCAGCAGATCGGCCAGCCCCTGCTCGGCACGGGCGGCGGCCGCGGTGAGCCGTTCGGCCTCGCCGGCGGCGGCCCGGGACTGGCCGCCGAGCCGGCCGAGCGCGCCCGCCACCTCGGCCCGCTCCCGCTCCGCCTTCCGCCGGGTGGTGGCCAGTTGCTCCAGCTCGGCGGCCGACTCCGCCCGCAGCTCGGCGAGTTCGGCCAGCCGTTCGGCCGACTCCGCGCAGCGGACGTCCAGTTCACCGATCGCCCGGGCCGTCTCGTCCACCACCGCCTGGGTCTCCAGCAGGCTCGGCGCACCGCCCGCGCCGCCGTACGCGAAGCCCGCGCCGAGCCGGTCCCCCTCGGCGGTGACGGCGGTCAGCGACGGGTGCTCCGCCACCAGCCGGACCGCCTCGTCGAGCGGACCGACCACCACGATCCCCGCCAGCAGGGCCCGCACGGCCGGGAGCAACGGGGCCGGGCCGTCGACCAGTTCGGCGGCCCGGCGGGCACCGGGCGGCAACTCCGGCCCCGGCCCCGGCACGGACGATGCAGGCACGGACGGCCCCGGCGCAGGGGTCTCGCGCACGAACGGTTCCGACCCGCACTGCTCCGGCACGCCTGGCTCCGGCGCGCCCGCGATGAGCAGCGCGGCCCGGCCGGCGTCCTCGGCGCGCAGCAGCCGCAGCGCCTCGGCCGCGGTGGCGGGCGAGTCGACCGCCACCGCGTCGGCCGCCGCGCCGAACGCCGCCGCCACGGCGGTCTCGTGTCCGGCTTCGATCCGCAGCAGCGCGGCCGCCGGGCCGAGCAGCCCGGCCAGCCGGTCCCCGGCCGCCAGCAGCGCGCCGCTGCCGTCCTTGCGGCGCAGCCCGAGGGACAGCGCCTCGTGCCGCGCGGTCAGCCCGGCCCGCTCGCGCTCGGCGGCGCCGGCGGCCTCGCGCGCGGCGGCCAGATCGTGTTCGACGGCGGCGAGCCGCGCGCGGGCGGCCTCGTGCGCGGCGTCGGCCCGTTCGTCGTCCCCCGCCAGCGCGTCGACCTGGTCCCGTAGCTCCTCGTACGCGGCCCGGGCGGCCTCGGCCCGCAGCAGGGCCTCGTCCCCGGCCTCGGTGAGCCGACCGATCTCCGCCTGGGCGGCCGCCGCCTTGGACCGGGCGGCCCCGGCCTGCCCCTGCAGCCGGGCCAGCCCCTCACGGCGGTCCGCGATGGCCCGGGCGGCGTCCTTCAGCCGCCGTTCCTCCGCGGCGAGTTCACGTTCCAGTTCACCCCTGGACTCGACCGCCTCGGCGAGCGCGTACCGGGCCTCCTCCAGGGCCTCGCCCAGCGCGGCCTCCTCCTCCCGGACGTGCTCGGCCTCCCGCTCCAGCTCCTCCGGATCCCGGCCGCGCCGCTCCTCGACCGCTCCCCCGGCGGCCGCGTGCCGCGCCCTGGCCTCGGCGAGCCCGACGGTGCCGCGGGTCCGCTCGGCCAGGGCGGAGAGCCGGTACCAGGTCTGCCGGGCCGCCTCCAGGCTCGGGCCGAGCTGCTGGACCTGCGCCTCCAGGACGGCCTCCCGCTGGATCGCCCGGGCCAGCTCCTGCTCGACGGTGGAGCGGCGCAGCTTCAGCGCCAACTCGTCGGCGACCTCGGCCTCGACGGCCGTGCGCAGGGCGAGCAGGTCGTCGGCGAGCAGCCGGAGCCGGGCGTCGCGCAGCTCGGCCTGGATGCCGGCGGCGCGGCGGGCGATCTTCGCCTGCCGGCCGAGCGGTCCGAGCTGGCGGCGCAGTTCGGCGACCAGGTCCTGCACCCGGTTGAGGTTGACCTGCATCGCGTCCAGTTTCCGCAGCGCCTTCTCCTTGCGCTTGCGGTGCTTGAGCACGCCGGCCGCCTCCTCGATGAAGGCGCGGCGGCCCATCGGGTCGGCGTGCAGCACGGAGTCGAGCTGTCCCTGCCCGACGATGACGTGCATCTCGCGGCCGATGCCGGAGTCGGAGAGCAGCTCCTGGATGTCCAGCAGCCGGCAGGTGTCGCCGTTGAGCGCGTACTCGCTGCCACCGTTGCGGAACATCGTCCGGGTGATGGTCACCTCGGCGTACTCGATCGGCAGCGCGCCGTCGGAGTTGTCGATGGTGAGGCTGACCTCGGCGCGGCCGAGCGGGGCGCGCCCGCTCGTCCCGGCGAAGATGACGTCCTCCATCTTGCCGCCGCGCAGCGACTTGGCGCCCTGCTCCCCCATCACCCAGGAGAGCGCGTCGACGACGTTGGACTTGCCGGAGCCGTTGGGGCCGACCACGCAGGTGATCCCGGGCTCGAACCGCAGGGTGGTGGCGGAGGCGAACGACTTGAACCCGCGCAGCGTCAGACTCTTCAGGTGCACGCGCCGGTCTCCTCGTCGCTCGCCAGGGCCCCAGCGGCGACTGTATCCGGCCGGACCGGCGGCGACGGCGTCCGGACACGACGAAGGGACGCCACACAGGGCGTCCCTTGCAAGCTGCGTCCCTTATCGGGGCGGCTCAGTGCACAACGGCGTCGATCTGCGAGGACCGGGCGGGACTCAGGTGAGAGCCGGCTCCCGCTGATCCAGGTCGATGCTGTTGAGCAGCGAGTGCTCGTCAGCGACAGCGGTGAGCGCGTCGTTCTCAGCCTGCATCCGAAGGAGCTCGGACTCAAGATCCTGGACGCGCTGCTGAAGCCGTCGCATCTCGGAGAGCATTCGCGGGTCGGGGCCGCCGACGTACCCGAGAAGCGCCTTTGCCATGATGAATGGTCCTCCACGCTGAGTGACCGAACCGGAACGGTACAGGTCTAGGGGGAAGGGGGACGCACGCGCGGCGCGCCTCCGGCAGTGCTGGCTGGGCACTACGGCACAACCATCGTGAGCTGGGCTCCCGAGGGCGTGCGCCTACCGGGTAAACGCGGTCGTGTGCGCGGGTTTCCAGCGTCTCACCAAAGACGGAAAGGGTCAACACGATCACCGCACGCTACCGCGCCCCTGTCACCTGCCTGGCGGTGTGGTCACACCAGGTGGTCTCGGGCCGGTCCACCGCCTGCTCGTGGATCATCGTTCGATGCGGAGTCAACCACGAGTCTGCCCAGATGGCAACCGTATGACACCGAAGGCCGCCGATCGTTTCACGGGAACGGGCCCCGGCCCGGCCACCACGGCCTGCGACCCCCCGCTCAGCGGATCTCGAAGCCCGGGTAGCCGGCGCCGACGGCCGTCCAGATCTCGGTCACCCCGGTGACGCGGCCGGGCGTGTCCGGCCCGCGCAGCAGGGCCAGCAGCTCTTCGCAGTCGGCGGCGAGCCCCTCGGCCACCACCTGCACCCGGCCGTCGCCGAGGTTGCTCGCGTAGCCGGCCAGACCGATCTCCAACGCCCGCGCCCTGGTCCACCAGCGGAAGCCGACCTGCTGGACCTTGCCCCGCACCCAGGCGGTCACCCGGACCGGTTCATCACTGTGTGCGTCGCGACCGTGCATGGCCCCGACCCTATCCGGCCCGGTCACGGCCTGCGCTACGGCGCCGTGGGGCCCTCCGCGGTCCAGCCCGGGCTGTGGATCTCCATCCGGAGGTCCGTGCGCCGGCCCGCTTCGCCACAGGTGCGGCAGACCCAGGCCGGGTCGAAGGGGTGCGGCTCGTGCCCGTCGGGGGCGTGTTCGAGGGTCACCGGCGGCTCGGGGAGCAGCCAGCGGTCACCCCAGCCGAGCAGGGCCTGGGTGAGCGGGGCGAGATCGCGGCCCGCCTCGGTCAGGTGGTACTCGTAGCGCGGCGGCCGCTCGCTGTAGGCGCGGCGCTCGACCACGCCCGCCTCCTCCAGCGCGCGCAGCCGGGCGGTGAGCCGGTCGCGCGGGGCGCCGGTGTTGCGGGCGATCCGGTCGAAGCGGTGGTTGCCGTAGAACAGCTCGCGGACGGCGAGCAGGGCCCACTTCTCGCCGACCACGTGGAGCGCGGCGGCGATCGAGCAGGGCCGGCCGGGGAGGGCGGGCGGGGCCGAAGGCGTGTGGGAGGTCACACAGCCAGCCTGCCACACAGGGTTGCGTTCTCAAACCCGATCGGCGAGGCCCCCCGCCCCGTTCCGGTACGGACCGCGAACGGCACCGCGGCCCCGCCCTCCGAGGGCGGGGCCGCGGGCCCGGGTCGTCGTGTCGGCGGGGTCAGAAGCCGCCGCCGAAGTCGCCGCCGCCCCCGAAGTCGCCCCCTCCGCCGCCGCCGTCGAATCCGCCGCCGAAGTCACCGGAGTCGAAGTCTCCGCCGGAGAAGTCGCCGCCCTCGTACGCGGAGCCGTCGGAGCCGAGGTCCGCCCCGTAGGCCGGGGAGCTCATCATCGAGCCGAGCATGGTGCCGACCAGCAGGCCCGGCAGCAGCCCGCCGCCGTAGCCGCCGAAGTACCCGCCCGCCCACGGGCCGTACGCCGGGCCGGCGTTCCAGTACGGCTGCGGGCCGTGCTCGGTCGGCACGGTCCGGATCTCCGGGTCCTGCCCGGTGGCCAGCCGGTCGGCGTCCGCCCGGCAGACCGGGACGGTACGCGCCGCACCGCCGGCCGGGGCCCAGTCGGCGTCCTGCACCGACGGTCCGTGCCGCGGGTCGAAGAAGCACGGCGGACGCCGCTCCGGCAGCGGCCGCCGCTCGCGCCGGGCGTCCAGCGTGGCCAGGGCGAACCTGCCGTCCTCCAGCGCCTCGGTGACCGGCTTGACGTCCTCCGGCCCCTTGGCCTCGTCCATGCTGCGCTTGGCCCGCTCGTAGGAGTCGAGGGCGTGCGCGTAGTCGGTGCGCTGGACGTCATCGGCGTCCGGGGAGCCCGGGTTGAAGTCGAGCCGGTCCAGCTCCTCGCCGAAGGCGGTGATGTCCTCGTCCACCACCCGGCGCAGCTGCGCCAGTTCGGCCCGGCGCCGCTCCGCCTTGCGCTTCTTCGAGCGGCGGAAGAGCAGGAGGACGCCGGTGCCGGCCAGCGCCAGCAGGGCCAGCGGGACGACGACCGCCGCCGTGGAGACGCCACCGGCGGTGCTGTTCACCCCGTGGCCCTTGACCTGGGGTGCGGCGGTGTCGACGAAGTCGTTCAGGGTCGCGGCGATGTCGCCGGGGTGCGAGCGCGCGGACGCGCCCGCGATCCGCTCGGCGCTCCCGGTCGGCAGCGCGGCCTTGTCGGAGCCGGCCCGGAACTGGTCACCGCGCCAGACGCCGTAGGTGCCGACGATGCCGACCTTGGTGCGCAGGTCCGGGAGCACCGTGTTCGCGCCGTACGGGTCGGCATCCGGGACCACCGCGATGAAGATCGGCTTGCCGGTCTTGCGAATCTTCTCGGTCAGGTCATCGGCCTGGCTCTGGCTGAACCGGCCGGTCATCGCCGGGTCGACGTACACCTGGCCCTGCTTGAGCGCGGCGGCCGCGTCGTCCAGCCCGCCGGCCGCGGAGGCCGCCGGGGCCAGCAGGAGCAGCAGCCCGAGCAGCACCGCCACCAGGGCCGTCGGCCCGGCGCCCCGGGAACGTCGTCGAGCAAGGGTTCTCATGCCATCGACGCTACGCCTCCGGGCGCGTCGGCAGGGCATCCCCGCCGCGTAGGCGTGGCCCCGCGCACCCCCACCGACCGCCGGGGTCGTTCCCCTCCTCGGGGATGATGTTTCCCCGGGCCGCCCCTGAGGCCGGCCCGCGACGGGAACCCGGCCACCGGCCCGGTCGTCCGTCCCGGCGGGCACCGGGCAGTCGCACGGCGGTCCCGGGGCGATCGGACCCTCCCCCGCGACCAGGCATAGTGGTGGCCGGACCTGGGTCCCCCTGCCTTCTCCTGACCTCTTCTCCCGATCGGAGCAACTGGGTGTTCATCGGCCTCGTCACCGCCGTGGCGGCCTCCGCCTGCTACGGCACCGGTTCGGTCCTGCAGGCCGTCGGATCACGCCGCTCCGCCCGGGAGGAGGCCGCCGCCGGGGGCGGCTCGGCCGGGGTCACCGCGCACGGCGGGCCCAGTCTCGCCTCCACCGCGAAGGCCGCCGTCACCTGGGAGTTCATCCTGGGCACGGTCCTCGACTTCATCGGTTTCGGACTCGGCGCGCTGGCCGCGCGGCTGCTGCCGCTGTTCCTCTCCCAGACGATCATCAGCGCCAACCTGGTGATCACCGCGGTGCTGAGCATCAAGCTGCTCGGCATCCGGCTCAAGCAGCTGGAGTGGGCGTCGATCGGCGTGCTCTGCTCGGCGCTGGTGCTGCTGGCCGTCTCGGCCGGGCCGGAGGGCGGCCACCACGCGGCGATGGCCTTCCACTGGTGGCTGCTGCTGATCACCACCGTGCTGCTGGTCGGCGGCGGGCTGCTGGTGCGGCGGATGGGCGCCAACGGCGCGATCGTCGCCGGTCTGCTCTCCGGCCTCGGCTTCGGCGCGCTCGGCGTCGGCGTGCGGATCCTCAACGGGGTCGAGCCGTTCGAGCTCGGCGCCCTGCTCTCCGACCCGGCCCTGTACGCGATCCTGGTCGGCGGCATCGGCGGCATGTACGTGCACACCGTGGCCCTGCAGATCGGCTCGGTGAACGGCGCGACGGCCGCCCTGGTGGTCGGCGAGACGGTGCTGCCCGGGGCCGTCGGCGTGCTCTGGCTCGGCGACTCCTCCAAGGACGGCCTGGCCTGGCTCGGCGTGGCCGGCTTCGTGCTCGCGGTGGTCTCGGCGGTCGGCGTCGCCTACTACGGCCAGGACACCCACGGCCCGGCCGGGTCGGACCACCCGCAGCCCGAACTCACCAAGCGGTAGCTGCTGCCCGGCCGGGGCCGGACAGCACCCGGCGGGCGTCAGCCCGCGCTGCGCGCCCGGGGGACGCGCTGGCAGCGGGGGCAGAAGTAGCTGGAGCGGTTCATCCAGGCGGCGCGGCGGATCGGGGTGCCGCAGCGGCGGCAGGGCTCGTCCTCGCGGCCGTAGGCGTCGAGGTCGCGGGAGAAGTAGCCGCTCTCGCCGTTCACGTTGACGTAGAGGCTGTCGAAGCTGGTGCCGCCGACGGCGAGGGCGGCCGTCATCACGTCCCGCGCGTGGGCCAGCAGGACGGCGGCCTGCGGGCGGGTGAGCGAGCCGGTCGGGCGCTCGTAGTGCAGCCTGGAGCGCCAGAGCGCCTCGTCCGCGTAGATGTTGCCGACCCCGCTGATCAGGGTCTGGTCCAGCAGCGCCCGCTTGACCGTGGTGCGCCTGGCCCGCAGCGCGGCCACGAAGGCGGCGTCGTCGAAGCGCGGGTCGAGCGGGTCCCGGGCGATGTGCGCGATGGAGAGGGGCGTGCCCTCCGGGTCGCCCTCCTCGGCCTCCTCGACGGCCAGCCCGCCGAAGGTCCGCTGGTCGACGAAGCGCAGCTCGCGCCCGCCGTCGGTGAACCGCAGCCGCACCCGCAGGTGCTTCTCGTCGGGCACCGACGGGTCCTGGACGAGCAGTTGGCCGCTCATCCCGAGGTGGCCGATCAGCGAGAACCCGCCGGCCGGCCCGTCGGCGGCGGCAGCGGAGAGCGGGACCCAGAGGTACTTGCCGCGGCGCTGCGCGGCGCCGAGCGTGGTGCCGGTCAGCCGCGCGGTGAAGTCGGCCGCGCCGGCCGGCTGACGGCGCACCGCGCGCGGGTGCAGCACGTCGACGGCGGCGACGGTCCGCCCCGCGACCCAGTTCGCCAGACCTCGGCGGACGACCTCTACCTCGGGGAGTTCGGGCACGGCAACAAGCCTCCAGCGACAGGGATCTGCAGGAGGAAGGCTACTGCGTGCTCACGCGCCGGCGGGCAGCCGGTCGGCGTACTTCTCCTTGATCGCCCGCCAGGCGCTCTCCGCGGCCTTCTGCTCGGCTTCCTTCTTCGAGCGGCCGACGCCGCTGCCGAAGTCCTCGCCGGCCACCCGGGCCGCGGCGGTGAAAGTCTTCTCGTGGTCCGGACCGGACTCCTCGACCACGTACTCCGGCACCCCGATGCCCACCGAGGCGGTGAGCTCCTGGAGGCTGGTCTTCCAGTCCAGGCCGGCGCCCAGCTGAGAGGACTCCTCGATCAGCGGGTCGAACAGGCGGTGGACGAAGTCGGTGGCCGCGTCCAGACCCTGGTCCAGGTAGACGGCGCCGATCACGGCCTCGACGGTGTCGGCGAGGATCGACGACTTGTCGCGACCGCCGGTGCCCTCCTCGCCCTTGCCGAGCCGGATGAACGTCCCGAGCTCCAGGCCCCGGCCGACGTCCGCGAGCGCGCGGGAGTTGACCACCGCGGCGCGCAGCTTGGCGAGCGTGCCCTCCGGGACGTCCGGGTGGACGCGGTAGAGGGTGTCGGTCACCACCAGGCCCAGCACCGAGTCGCCGAGGAACTCCAGGCGCTCGTTGGTGGGCAGCCCGCCGTTCTCGTACGCGTACGAGCGGTGGGTCAGGGCACGTACCAGAAGGGCGCGCTCGAGCGTGTACCCGAGGCGCCCTTCCAGAACGTCGTATTCGGTCGAAGCCGGCCCGCCGGCCTTTCCGCCGCCCGAAGTGGCCTTCGGGGCGATGGTCGCCTTGCGGGAAGAGTTACCGTCCGACATCGATCCGTACACCCCGCCGATCAGACCGAGAGGACCTGGCGACGGTTGTACGTGCCGCAGCTCGGGCACGCGATGTGGCCGAGCTTCGGCTCGTGGCAGCGGTCGCACGCCACGAGGGCCGGAACGACGGCCTTCCAGTTGGAACGGCGGTGGCGCGTGTTGCTGCGCGACATCTTCCGCTTCGGAACAGCCACGGCTACTTCTCCTGGTTCTCGGCGGCACCCTCACGGGTGTCGCTGTTCTTGATTCCGTCACCCTCGTCGCCGGGGGCGGCGGAGAGTCCCTGCAGAGCCGCCCACCGGGGGTCGGCGGCGTCGTGGTGGTGCGTCGGGTCGTCGCTCAGGCGCGCTCCGCACTCGGAGCACAGGCCCAGGCAGTCTTCCTGGCACACCGGCTGCAGCGGCAGTGCGAGCACCACCGCGTCACGCAGCACCGGCTGGAGGTCGAAGAAGTCGCCCTCCAGACGGTAAGTCTCTTCTTCCGAGTCCTCGTCGAGGTCATCGGCACCGGCGGTCCGGGCCCGGTGACGCTCGTCGGACTCCGGGTAGTAGTACAGCTCCTGGAAGTCCACGTCGATGTCGTCCTCGACGGGCTCCAGGCACCGTACGCACTCACCCTCGATCAGGGCCTCGGCGGTGCCGGTCACCAGCACGCCCTCGACCACCGACTCCAGGCGGAGCTCCAGCCGCAGCTCGCTCTTCTCCGGGACGCCGATCACATCGATGATCCCGAGGCCCTCGGGGGCCTCCAGGGTGCGGGACACCTTGCGCAGCGAGCCCGGGCGACGGCCGAGCTCGTGCGTGTCGAACACGAGTGGGTCGCGGTGGTCGAGGCGGTTCAAGGTGTCCTGACTTCCTGAGAAAACTGATGCGCGGTGCTGCTCACCGGACGATGCGCGGGCAGACCGACGGGCCCGACACGGAGAGGCCGGAGTGGTCAGACTACCGGAGTCTCCCGCCAGGCCCAACTTCGGTCCTGACCGGCGGGAGGCCTCAGCGGCCGCCGAGCTCCCGGAGCCTGGTCATGTCGATCATGCTGGTGTCGAAGAAGCTGGTCTCGTCCAGACCGGGCTGTTGCTGCTGCTGCGGGACGGCCGGCGGGTTGGCGGGCTGCTGCGGGTACCCTCCCGCGGCCTCCTGCCGGGGCTGCCCCCACGCGTCGTACTGCTGCGCCGGGTAGCCCTGCTGCGGCTGCGGGTAGCCGTAGCCGCCCTGCTCCTGCGCGACCGGGTACCCCTGCGGCTGCTGCTGGGGCTGCTGCCCGTAGCCGTACTGGCCGCCGTACGGATCGCCCTGGCCCGCCGGGTCGAAGCCGCCGCCGTACACCTCGGCGTACTGCCCGCCGGGCTGCTGCGCGGCGGCGTACTGGTCCACCCCGGGGGCCTGCCAGCCGGCCGCGGCCGGGGTCTGCTCCGGCCAGGTCTGCTGCTGCGGCACCTCCTCGCGGTACCACGGCACCTCCTCGCCGTCGGGGTCGGCGGCGAAGCCCGCCGCGACCGCCTCGGCGCGGTTCTTGGCCTGCTGGGCCTGGTCGGCGGCGGCCAGGTAGGCGCCCAGCTCGTCGATCGGGGCCTTGCCGAGCAGCTTGTCGCGGCCCTTGCCGACCGCCTCCAGGGTCGCACTGAGGACGTTCTCCAGGGTGGCGAGCTTCACATCGACGTACTCGTCGACCTCGGGGCTCGGGGTGATCCGCGGCTGCGGCCGGAACTCCTCGCCGTCGCTCTCGCCCTCGTAGCCGGTCTCGAAGACGCTGGAGTCGCCGCGCAGCTTGGTCCGGCCGCGGCCGACCGCACCGAGCGTCTTGGTGAGCACGACCTCGAAGTTGGCGAGCTTGCTGTCCACGTAGTCGTCGGCCTCGGCGCGCTTGGTCTCGACCTCGGCCCGCGCCTCCGCGAGGATGCGGTCCGCCTCGGCCTGGGCCCGGCGGACCACCTCGGTGTCGGAGATCAGCGAACCGCGCTCGGCGTGCGCGCCCTGGATGATCCGCTCGGCCTCGGCCTCGGCACCGGCGACCACCTGCTCGTGGTCGGCCATCACCGACTGGGCCTGGGCCAGCTCGGCGGGCAGCGCAGCCCTGAGGTCCTGGAGCAGACCGACCAGCTCGGCCCGGTTCACCACGCAGGAGGCCGACATCGGCATCGAGCGGGCGTTCTCGACGGCCGCGACGATCTCGTCGACCTTGTTCTGCACGTCCACGGGGCTTCGTCTTTCCGTGTGCCGCCGACGGTCCGGCGGAGGCAGGCCCGGCGCGGTGGACCTCACCGCAGGGCAGGAACACAGACTTTACGGCCACTGCGGGGCGAGGTCACAACGCCCGGACCCGCCCGCCGGGCCGGGCCCGGGACAAGTGGTGACGAATCGGCAGAAACGGACCGGTCGGGCGTCGGCCGGGCCGCTACTGGGCCTTCCGCTGCGCGATCCGCTCGACCAGCCGGCGGTGCACCGTCTCCGGCAGCAGGTGCGAGACGTCGCCCCCGTACGAGGCGACCTCCTTGACCAGCGTGGACGAGAGGAAGCTGTACGTCGGCGAGGTCGGCAGGAAGAGCGTCTCGACGCCGCTCAGCCCGTGGTTCATCTGGGCCATCTGCAGCTCGTAGTCGAAGTCGCTGACGGCGCGCAGGCCCTTGACGATCGCCGGGATGTCCCGCTCCCGGCAGAAGTCCACCAGCAGGCCGAGGTGCGACTCGACCACGATGTTCCCGTACTTGGCGGTGGTCTCCTCGATCAGCGCGATGCGCTCCTCGATGGAGAACATGCCCTGCTTGTTCCGGTTGACCGCGACCGCGACATGCACCACGTCGTACAGCTTCGAGGCCCGCTCGATGATGTCGAGATGACCGTTGGTGATCGGGTCGAACGATCCGGGGCAGACGGCGCGGCGCATGGCGTGGATGCTCCCTCGTGGGGTGACGGGTCCTGCGGGCCTCGGCCCGCTACGAGTGTGGGCGGGCCTCGGCGGCGGCGCGACCGTACCAGAGCGTGCCCTCGCCGTAGCGGCGGGAGCGCAGCACCTCGAAGCCCTCGGGCCAGCCGAACTCGCCGCCTCGGGTGCTGCGCTCCACGGTGACGAGTGCGTCGGCCGCGAGCCAGCCCCCGGCCAGGAGTGTGATCAGCATCTCGCGCACCTCGTCGTCGGTGACGACGTACGGCGGGTCGAGAAAGGCCAGGTCGTACGGGGTCTCCGGGGGCGGGCCCGCGATCACCTTCTCGGCCCGGGAGGCCACCACCACCGCGCCCGGCAGATCGATCGTCCGGACGTTCTCCCGGATCACCCGGGCCGCCTGGCCGTCGGCCTCGACCAGCAGGACGTGCTCGGCGCCGCGGGACAGCGCCTCCAGGCCGACCGCGCCCGATCCGCCGAACAGGTCCAGCATCCGGGCCCCGTGCAGGGTGCCGCGCAACGCCTCCAGCGTGGAGAACATCGCCTCGCGGGCCTTGTCGGAGGTCGGTCGGGTGCTCCGGCCGGGCGGTACGGCCAGCCGGCGGCCGCCGGCCGCCCCGGCGATGACGCGGGTCATGGTGGTGGGAGGTCCTTTCGTCGCTGCCCGACCACGCTATACGGCCCCGAGCGGCCCGGCCGCCCCGAGGCACCGGCCCCTCCGGCCCGGGGTGGGTGCACCCGCCCCGGGCCGGAGCGCCGCGCACCGGGTCGAGCGGCCCGGAGGCGAGCGGGCGAAGATCCGATCAGCTCGCGTCCGCCGCCGGGGGCTGGGCCGGGACCGCCGCGCCGAGCAGCGCCGGCGAGGCGTAGCGGGACCACGAGAGGCAGCCGTCGGGCGGGCAGAACTCGGGGCGGCGCGGGTCGTGCCCGAGCTCGCGCAGCTTGGTACGGACGGAGTCGGGGGTGCGGCCGAAGCGGGCGGCGATCCGGGCGACGGTCTCGCTGTCGTGGAACCGCCGGACCAGCTCCTCCTCGTGCTGCGGCACCCAGGGGGCGCCGTGCCCGGGGTAGAGCTCACGCAGCACGTCGCGGTCGGGGATGGGCTCGGAGACATCGGCGACGATCGCCAGCGCCCGGAGCGCGCGGTTGAGCGCGATCCGCAGCGAGGCGACGTCCTCGACCGGCAGGCGGAGCTTGCCCGAGGCGAGCGGCGCGGCGGCCGCCCCCTCGCGCCAGCCGGTCAGGGTGAGGGTGACCTCGCGGTCGTCGTCGCTGGCGAGTTCGATCCGGAAGACCTTGTCGCCCAGCGGGAGCTCGTTGAGATGACGGAATGCCATGGCAGGACCCCCAAGTGTCGTGCCAGGTACGCACCTTGAGGGTGCGTCCTGAACAACTACATTCTCTCGCGGGGGTCTGACAATCGGGCTCCGCCGGCGGGCGCCCCCAGGGGTGCGGCCCTGCTCCGGTCGGCTATCCCTTTTCCATGTAGGCCGCGCGGTCGGCGTCGAGCAGGCTCTCCAGCGCGGTGCGCAGGTCCGGGTGGGCGGTCAGCTCCGGGTCCGCGGCGACCAGCCGGGTGGCCTCGGCGCGGGCGGTGACGATGACTTCCTCGTCCTCCAGGACGGAGAGCACCTTCAGCGAGGACTTCACCCCGGACTGCGCCTGGCCCAGCACATCGCCCTCGCGCCGCTGTTCGAGGTCGATCCGGGACAGCTCGAAACCGTCCAGGGTGCCGGCCACCGCCTCCAGCCGGGCCCGGGCGGGGCTGCCCGCCGGCATGTCGCTGACCAGCAGGCAGAGCCCGGCGGCGCTGCCGCGCCCGACCCGGCCGCGCAGCTGGTGCAGCTGGGAGACACCGAAGCGGTCGGCATCCATGATCACCATCGCGGTGGAGTTGGGGACGTTGACCCCGACCTCGATCACCGTGGTCGCCACCAGGACGTCCACCGCGCCGGCCGCGAAGCGGCGCATCACCTCGTCCTTGGCGTCGGGTGCGAGCCGGCCGTGCAGGATCTCCACCCGGAGCCCGGCCAGCGGGCCCTTCACCAGCTTCTCGGCGGTCTCGACGACCGACAGCGGGGGGCGCCGGTCGTCGCTCCCGGCGCCCGCGTCCGCCTCCGCGCCGGTGAGGTCCTCCAGGTCCTCGGCCGGCGTGGACCTGCGCTTCTTCTTGGGGTCCGCGGGCTCCTCGTCCCCGATCCTGGGGCAGACCACGTACGCCTGGTGGCCCTTGGCCACCTCCTCGCGGACCCGCTCCCAGGCCCGCGCCAGGAAGTTGGGCTTCTCCAGGGCCGGCACGACATGGGTGGAGATCGGCGAGCGGCCGGCCGGCAGCTGGTCCAGCACCGAGGTCTCCAGGTCCCCGAAGACGGTCATCGCGACGGTGCGCGGGATCGGGGTGGCCGTCATCACCAGCAGGTGCGCCGGCTGATCGCCCTTGGCGCGCAGCGCGTCCCGCTGCTCGACGCCGAAGCGGTGCTGCTCGTCCACCACGACCAGGCCGAGGTCCTGGAACTGCACCTTGTCCTCGATCAGCGCGTGGGTGCCGATCGCGATGCCCGCGTCCCCGCAGGCCATGTCCAGCATCGCCTGGCGGCGGGCCGGGACGCCCATCGAGCCGGTCAGCAGCACCACCCGGGTGCCGAGGTCCGAGCCGCCCAGCAGGCCGCCCTCGGCCAGGTCCCCCATCATCTCGACGATCGAGCGGTGGTGCTGCTGCGCCAGGACCTCGGTGGGCGCCAGCAGGGCGGCCTGGCCGCCCGCGTCGACCACGGCGAGCATGGCGCGCAGCGCGACGAGCGTCTTGCCGGAGCCGACCTCGCCCTGGAGCAGCCGGTGCATCGGGTGCTCGGTGGCCAGATCGGCGGCGATCTCGGCGGAGACCTTGTGCTGGCCGTCGGTGAGGGTGAACGGGAGCCGGGCGTCGAAGGCGTCCAGCAGTCCGCCCTCGCGGGCCCGGCGCGGCTTGGCCGGCAGCGCGGAGTCGGCGGCCCGGCGCTGCGCCAGCGCGACCTGGAGGACGAAGGCCTCGTCCCAGCG
This sequence comes from Kitasatospora sp. NPDC003701, assembly GCF_053587085.1. Classification (NCBI taxonomy): domain Bacteria; kingdom Bacillati; phylum Actinomycetota; class Actinomycetes; order Kitasatosporales; family Streptomycetaceae; genus Kitasatospora; species Kitasatospora sp. NPDC003701. Next base: position 15,368 of record NZ_JBSFNM010000038.1, on the reverse strand, counting down.
GAGCCGGCTCTGGGCGCGTTCGCGGTCGGCCTGGCTGCGCGGGCGGTGGATCAGCTCCAGCGCCTCGGGCAGCGGGATCAGGGCGTGCCGCTCGCGCAGTTCCGCGGGCAGCGGCTCGCCGACGTCGGCCAGGTGCTTGGTGAGCGCGGTCTCGATGCAGATGGAGAGCTTCCAGCTGGGCATCTGGGCGCTGGCGCCGTAGACCGGGATCAGCCGGCCGGCGAACTGCTGGGCGGCGTCCGACCCGGCCTCCTCGTCGAGGAGTTGGTAGTCCGGCGAGACCAGCTGGCGGGTCCGGTTGAAGACGCCGACCTTGCCGGCGAACAGGCCCTGGGCGCCGGTCCGGAGCTCCTTCTGCCGCCAGCCCTGGTTGAAGAAGACCAGCGAGAGCCGGCTGCGGCCGTCGGTGACGACCACCTCCAGGCGGTCCCCCTTGCGGCCGCGGAACGGGATCAGGGTGACCTTCTCGATCCGGGCCAGCACGGTGACGTGCTCGTCGATCTCCAGCTCGTCCAGGCTGGTGAGCTGGCCGCGCTCGACGTAGCGGCGCGGATAGTGGTGCAGCAGGTCCCCGACCGTGCGCAGCTTGAGGCTGTCGGCGAGCACCTTGGCGGTACGGTCGCCGACGAGCTTGGTCAGTGATTCATCGAGAGCGCCCATCAGGCCCTTGTTTACACCACCGGACCGACATTCCGGGCGCCACCCGCTGCCCGGCGGCGCCCGCCGCCCGGCCCACCGCCGCCCGGCCCGCCCGGTCGGCCCGCTACTCCACCCCGATGAGCAGCGGCGCGGACTCCTGGCCGCCGTGGAAGACCACCGCGTCGACCTCCGGCCGCCGGTGCCGGGCGTGCGCGACCAGCCGCTCGGCCAGCTCCTCGTCCGCGCCCTCGCCGAGGATCAGGGTGACGAGTTCGCCGCCCGCGCCGAGCATCCGGTCGAGCACCCGCTCGCCGACCTCGGCCGGGCCGTCGCCGATCACCACCACGTCCCCGTCGATCAGCCCCAGCACGTCCCCGGCCTGGCAGACCCCGGCCATCGTCCAGGACTCCCCCTCGGCGACGGCGAGTTCGGCGTACCGGGTGGCGCCGGCCGCGGAGGTCATGGCGACCACGTCCTCGTCGAACCGCCGGCCGGCCTCGTGCACGGCGAGCGCGGCCAGGCCCTGGACCGGTGAGCGGGTGGGCAGGACGGCGATCCGCACGCCCTCCTCGCGCAGCTGGTCGGCGGCGGCCCCGGCGGCGGCCCGCAGCTCGGGGTCGTTGAGCAGCAGGACGACCTCGCGCGCGCCCGCCCGGCGGACGGCGGCGGCGAGCTCGGCACTGGCCGGCGGGCGGTCCGGGTCGGCGTGCAGGACGACGGCGCCGGCCTGCTCGCACAGCTCGGCCAGGCCCGCGCCGGAGACCACCGAGAGCACCACCCGGGTGCGCTCCTCGTGCTCGCCCCGGCCGTCGGCGGTGCCGGCCCGGGCGGCGGCCTCGGCGAAGTGCGTGATCCGGATCTGGTGCGGCCGGCCGGCCCCGAGCCCGGCCTCCACCGCGGCCCCCGCGTCGTCCACGTGGACGTGGACGTTCCAGAGGCCGTCGCCGCCGCCGACCACCAGCGAGTCGCCCAGCCGGGCGAGCCGCTCGCGCAGCGCGGGCAGCGCCTCGTCCGGGGCGTCCAGCAGGTAGATCACCTCGAAGGCGGGGTGGCCCGGGCCTGGGGGCCGGACGTGGCTCCCGCAGCTCTCGGCCAGCCGAACGTCCCCGCGCAGCGCGACCGGGCCCATCGGCTGGTGGCCGGCCACCGCGTCGGCGAGCGCCCCGAGGACGGCGACCAGGCCGCGCCCGCCCGCGTCCACCACCCCTGCCTCGGCCAGGACGGCGAGCTGCTCGGGGGTGTGCCGCAGCGCGTCCCGGGCCGCCCGGTAGGCGGTGTCGGCGACCTGGCCGAGGCCGTCGCCGGCCCGGGTCGCCTCCCGGGCGGCCACCCGGGCGACGGTCAGCAGCGTGCCCTCGACCGGTTCGGCGACCGCCTGGTAGGCGGAGTCGGCGGCCCGCTGGAGGGCGGCGCGCAGCTGGTCGGCGCCGCCGCCCCGGGCCAGCTGCTCGGCGGTGCCGCGCAGCCACTGGGCGAGGATCACGCCGGAGTTGCCCCGGGCGCCGACCAGCGCGCCGCGGGCCATCGCCCGGGCCGCCTCGGCGAGACCGGGGGGCGGGCCGCCCGCCGGGTCGGTGAAGCGGCTCTCCACCGCGGCGGCGGCGGACTCCACGGTCAGGTAGAGGTTGGTGCCGGTGTCACCGTCCGGGACGGGGTAGACGTTGAGTGCGTCGATCTCCTCGCGGGCCTGGCCGAGCGCGCGCAGGGCCAGCTGGCACCAGCTGCGCACGGCCGGGGCGTCGAGCGTGGTCAGCACCAGGTCTCCTCCGGATGGGACGCCGTGGTGGCCTGACGGGCGGCGACACGGTCAGGGCAGCGGCGAGGGGTGATACCGGCAGGTTATCGGGGGCCGGGGGCGGCCGCCGGAAGCAGCGAGCGCAGCGATCACCTGCGCGGACGTGGTAGTTTCGTTGAACGGAAGCAAGCGTTGTATGCTCTTCCGGTTGCCTGGAACAGTCCAGGCTCACCCCTTTGATCCGATCTGGTTCACGTGAGTGCTCCGGTGGGTTGGCGGGGTTTCGAACGTAAATGATCTGAAGTCTTGGAGTGACTCCTGTGGCTGCCAACTGCGACGTCTGCGGCAAGGGGCCGGGCTTCGGCAACAGCATCTCCCACTCTCACCGCCGTACCCCCCGTCGTTGGAACCCCAACATTCAGACGGTGCGCGCTGTGATTGGGCGGACGCCGAAGCGGCTCAACGTCTGCACCTCGTGCATCAAGGCCGGTAAGGTCTCGCGCTGACGCGCAGACCGGTAAGCCGGTCCTCCAGGAAGCCGGTCCATCCTCGGATGGGCCGGCTTCCTGTTTCTCGGACCGGTCGGTTCCTCCGGGCTTGCCCGGAGGACGACCACGGGCGGGCCCTCGGGCCCGCCCGTGGTCGTTCGCGGACCGGACCGCTCAGCGCCAGCGCCAGGCGTGGTCGACCGGGCCGATGCCCGCCCCGAGCGCGAAGCCGCCGGCGATCGCGCCGGTGATGTAGGCCTTCGCCGAGGCCACCGCCCCGGGCAGCGGCTCGCCCTTGGCCAATCCGGCGGCGATGGCGCTGGCCAGCGTGCAGCCGGTGCCGTGGGTGTGCCGGTTGTCGTAGCGGGGTGCCCGGTACCAGTGCTCCTCCCCCGCCCCGCCGTACAGCAGGTCGGCGGCCTCGCCCTCCAGGTGCCCGCCCTTCACCAGCACCCAGCGCGGCCCGAGGTCGAGCAGGGCCTTGGCCGCGTCGAGCATCTGCGCCTCGTCCTCGACGGTGCGCCCGGTGAGCTGCGTCACCTCGTGCAGGTTGGGCGTGGCGAGGGTGGCGACCGGCAGCAGCTTCTCCCGGACGGTGGCGACGGCCTCGGCGGCCAGCAGCGCGTCGCCGTGCTTGGAGACGCCGACGGGGTCGACCACCACCGGGGCGTCCACCCCGGCCAGCAGCTCGGAGACGGTCTCGACCAGCTCGATCGAGGCGAGCATGCCGGTCTTCACGGCCTGGACCCCGATGTCGTCCACCACACTGCGGAACTGGGCCCGGACAGCCTCGGCCGGCAGCTCCCAGTACCCCTGGACGCCGAGCGAGTTCTGCGCGGTGACGGCGGTGATCACGCTCATGCCGTGGACGCCGAGGGCCAGCATCGCCTTGAGGTCGGCCTGGATGCCGGCGCCGCCGCCGGAGTCGGAGCCGGCGACGGTGAGCACCCGCGGGGGTGCGGTGGAGGGGCCGGCCGGGGGGCGGCCGCCGGGAGCGGGGGCGGAAGACGGGAGGGACATGGGGCCCAACCTACCCGCGCCGCCTCAGAGCACGGCTTCGGACTCCGCCCAGCGGTCCTGCGGCACGGTCTTGAGGTGGGTGACCGCCTCCGCGACCGGCACCAGCTCGATCTCGTTGCCGCGCAGCGCGGTGAAGTGGCCGAAGGCACCCTTGTGGACGGCCTCCACGGCGTGCCAGCCGAAGCGGGTGGCGAGCACCCGGTCCCGGGCGGTGGGGGTGCCGCCGCGCTGGGTGTGACCGAGGATGACCGGCCGGGCCTCCTTGCCGAGCAGGTTCTCCAGCTCGTTGGCGAGCCGGTTGCCGATCCCGCCGAAGGTCCGGTGGCCGAACTGGTCGACGGCGCCGTGGTCGAAGCGCATCGTCCCGGGCATCGGGGCCGCGCCCTCGGCGACGGCGATGATGGCGAACTTCTTGCCCCGGGAGAAGCGGTCCTCGACCATCCGGGCCACCGCCTCGATGTCGAAGGGCTTCTCCGGGATCAGGATGCCGTGGGCGCCGCCCGCCATCCCGGCGGTGAGGGTGATCCAGCCGGTGTGCCGGCCCATCAACTCCACCACCATCACGCGCTGGTGGGACTCGGCGGTGGTCTTCAGCCGGTCGATCGCGTCGGTCGCGACGTGCACGGCGGTGTCGAACCCGAAGGTGACGTCGGTCGCGTCGATGTCGTTGTCGATGGTCTTCGGCACGCCGACCACCGGCAGGCCGGCGTCGCTGAACATCTTGGCGGCGGTCAGCGTGCCCTCGCCGCCGATCGCGATCAGCGCGTCGATGCCGATGTCGCGGGCGAGGGTCTGCGCGTTGTCCACCGCCCAGGCGATCCGGTCGCGCTGCACCCGGGCCGAGCCCAGGATGGTGCCGCCGAGGGTCAGCAGTCCGGTGACGTCGTCGTGCGAGATCGGCCGGGTGCGACCCTCGATCAGGCCGAGGAAGCCGTCCTCGATGCCGACGATCTCGTCGCCGTGCACATCGGTTCCCCGGTGCACCACGGAGCGGATCACCGCGTTGAGCCCGGGGCAGTCGCCGCCGCTGGTCAGGACACCGATGCGCATGGTGGCTGTGCTCTCCCGCTCCGCAGTGGTTCAGACCACTCGCGCGTGGACGCGGGTGGGCCCGGTTGAGCGCAAGCCTACGCCGTCCCCCGGCCCGGGCCCGTGCGCCGCTTCGCCCGGAGCGTCACGCGCCGACCGGGTACCGGGGTGACGACCGGGCCGGGCCGACCGGGCCCCCGGGTCACTCGGGTCACTCGGCGAAGTGGTCCCAGCCGCCGACCCGGTCCCAGGGCTCGCCGTCCACCGTCACCCGGCCACCGCGGGACGGCCGGGCCCGGCCGGTCACCTCGCCCACCACCCGCCAGCGGGCGGGCAGTTGGACGCCGCGCGGGAAGGTCGCCACGATCGCGTGGTCCTCGCCGCCGGAGAGCACCCAGACCAGCGGGTCCACCCCGACCGCCTGGCCGATGTCGGCCATCTGCGCCGGGACGTCGAAGTCGGCGGCCCGCAGGTCGATGTCCACCCCGCTGGCGCGGGCGACGTGGCCGAGGTCGGCCACCAGCCCGTCGCTCACGTCGACCATCGCGGTCGCGCCCAACTCGGCCCCGGCCGGACCCGCGTGGTACGGCGGCTCGGGCCGGCGGTGCGCCTCGACGAAGGCGCGCGGCGAGCGGAAGCCGCGCTGCAGCACGGTCAGCCCGGCGGCGGACCAGCCGAGCCAGCCGGTGACCGCGACCACGTCGCCCACCTGGGCCCCGGCGCGCGTGATCGGCGCGCGCCCCTGGAGATCCCCGAGCGCCGTGATGGCAAGGGTGATGACGTCGCCGCGGACCACGTCACCGCCGACCACCGTCGCACCGGCCACCTGGCACTCGTCGCGCAGCCCGTCCATCAGCTCGGTGGCCCAGGTGGTGGGCAGATCGGCGGGGGCGACCAGGCCGAGCAGGATCGCCGTGGGGACCGCACCCATCGCGGCCACGTCGGCGAGGTTCTGGGCGGCGGCCTTGCGGCCCACGTCGTAGGCGGTCGACCAGTCCCGGCGGAAGTGCCGGTTCTCGATCAGCACGTCCGTGGTGGCGACCACCCGGCCGTCCGGCGCCTTCACCACCGCGGCGTCGTCGCCCGGACCGAGGTCGACCGCGTCGGTGAGCGGTACCCGGGCCGTCAGCTCCCTGATGAGTCCGAACTCGCCGAGCTCGCCCACGGTCCCCTGCATCTGCCGTCCTCTCGCGTTTCCATCGGAATCAGAACTCGTGCCCCCCGCTCCCCCGCGCGCAGCGTACGCCCTCCGGCGGTGCGGAAGTCTCCCCTCCCCGGCCCACCGCGCGGTAGCGTGGTGATCGGAATGCCGGTGAGCCCGTTCCCCACCCCCGACGCCCGAGCGGGCGATCACGGCGCCGTCCCCCGTACCCAGCCGCCGGGAGGTCCCCCCGTGGTACAGGCATACATCCTGATCCAGACCGAGGTAGGCAAGGCCACCGCCGTGGCCCAGTCCATCTCCGAGATCCCCGGCGTCCTCCAGGCCGAGGACGTGACCGGCCCGTACGACGTGATCGTGCGGGCCGAGGCCGAGACCGTGGACGACCTCGGCCGCCTGGTCGTGGCCAAGGTCCAGCAGGTCGAGGGCATCACCCGCACCCTCACCTGCCCCGTGGTCCACCTGTAAGCCCCGGCTACCATCGGCGAGTGGCCCGAGAACTCCGTGTCCCTCGCTTCCTGATGTCACTGCCGGCCCCCGTCCGGTGGCTGGCCCTGCCTCTGGCGCTGAGCTGCACCGTCGTGGTGCTGCTCGGCAGCTGGAGCGCGCCCCCGAAGATCGAGGTGCCGACGCCCACCGGCAAGGCCGCCGGGTACTGCCAGGCGCTGGCCGCGGCGCTGCCGCAGGAGCTGCTCGGCCACGCCCGCAAGGACCCGTCGCCCGCGTCCCCGTACGTGGCCGCCTGGGCCAGCTCGCCGCGCGTCGTCCTGCGTTGCGGCGTGGACCGGCCGGAGGAGCTGAACGGCGAGCACGCCAAGGACCTCTCCCCCACCATCGACGACGTCACCTGGTGGACGCAGAAGCTCGACGACGGCGGCTACCGCTTCATCACGACGCTGCGCCGGGCGAACGTCGAGGTGACCGTCCCCGGCGGGGCCTTCGCCAACCCGCTCGACCCGGTCTCCGCCCTCAACGGCGCGGTGAAGGCCAACATCCCGTAGCGGTCGGGACGGCAGCAGGGCGGTCCGGGAACTCCCGGACCGCCCTGCTGCGTACTGCGTGCTGCGTGCGCCTAGCGCAGACCGGTCGAGCGGCGCAGCGCCGCCTGCAGCAGCCGGTCGATCAGCTCCGGGTACGACAGCCCGCTGGCCTCCCACATCTTCGGGTAGGCCGAGATCGGGGTGAAGCCGGGCATGGTGTTGACCTCGTTGATCATCCAGCTGCCGTCGTCCAGCAGGAAGAAGTCCACCCGGGCCAGCCCCTCGCAGCCGAGCGCCTCGAACGCGGCGACCGCCTGACGGCGGATCTCGGCGAGTTCGGCCCCGGCGAGTTCGGCCGGGATGCGCACCTCGGAGGAGTCGATGTACTTGGCCTCGAAGTCGTAGAACTCGAAGTCGCCGCCGACCAGGACCTCCGCCGGGACGCTGGCGCGCGGCCCGTCCTCGAACTCCAGCACCCCGCACTCGATCTCGCGGCCGGAGACCCCGGCCTCGATGATCAGCTTCGGGTCGTGCCGGCGGGCCTCCTCGATCGCGGCGTCCAGGTCGGCGAGGTCCTTGACCTTGGTGATGCCGATGCTGGAGCCGGCCCGGCAGGGCTTGACGAACAGCGGCAGGCCGAGCTGCCCGACCCGCTCGCGGACGGCGGCGCGGCCGGCCTCGCTCTCCCACTCCCGCGGCCGGACGATGGTGTACGAGCCGACGCCCAGACCGTGCGAGGCCAGGACCCGCTTGGTGAACTCCTTGTCCATGCCCACCGCGCTGGAGAGCACGCCGTTGCCGACGTAGGGCACCCCGGACAGCTCCAGCAGGCCCTGCAGCGTGCCGTCCTCGCCCCAGGGGCCGTGCAGCAGCGGGAAGACCACGTCCACCTCGCCGAGCACCTTGGGAGCGGCCCCCGGCTCGCTCCAGACCACCTCGCGGCTGTCCGGGCTGACCGGCAGCACGACCTGGCCGTCGACGGCCTCGCTGACCTGGGCGACGTCCGGCAGCCGGCCGTCGGTGATGGCCATCCGGGCCGGATCGTCGCTGACCAGCGCCCAGCGGCCCTCGTGGGTGATGCCGATCGGCAGCACGTCGTACTTCTCGCGGTCGATCGCCCTGAGCACGCTGCCCGCGGTGGACACCGAGATGGCGTGCTCGGAGCTGCGACCACCGAAGACGAGCGCTACGCGCGGCTTCGCGGACGGATTCGGGGGGGTCTGTTCGATGCTCATATCGGGTTTGAGACTACCGTGCGAGGTGTTTCCGGAAAGTCAGCCACCCGGCCCGCGCGCGCCGGTGTCAGTGCCGCTCGGCCTTGGCCGAGCGCGACATCAGCACCTGCAGCGCCTCCTGGGTGGGGCGCCCGTTGTGCACCACGTCCACCACGGCCTCGACGATCGGCATGTCGACGCCGCTGCGGCGGGCCAGGTCGAGCACCGACTCGCAGGACTTGACGCCCTCCGCGGTCTGCCGGGTGGCCGCGATGGTCTCGGCGAGCGACATCCCCCGGCCCAGGTTGGTGCCGAAGGTGTGGTTGCGGGAGAGCGGCGAGGAGCAGGTCGCCACCAGGTCGCCCATCCCGGCGAGCCCGGCGAAGGTGTACGGGTCGGCGCCGAGCGCCAGCCCGAGCCGGGTCGTCTCGGCCAGGCCCCGGGTGATCAGCGTCGCCTTGGTGTTGTCGCCGAGCCCCATGCCGTCGGCCATGCCGACCGCCAGCCCGATCACGTTCTTCACCGCCCCGCCCAGCTCGCAGCCGATCACGTCGGTGTTGGTGTACGGGCGGAAGTACGGCGTGTGGCAGGCCGCCTGGAGGCGCTTGGCGACCGCCTCGTCGGTGCAGGCCACCACGGACGCGGCGGGCTGCCGGTTGGCGATCTCGCGGGCCAGGTTGGGGCCGCTGACGACCGCCACCCGCTCCGCCCCGACCTTGGCGACCTCGGCGATGACCTCGCTCATCCGCTTGGCGGTGCCGAGTTCGATGCCCTTCATCAGGCTGACCAGCACGGTCTGCGGCTCGATCAGCGGGGCCCAGGCGGCCAGGTTCTCGCGCAGCGTCTGGGACGGCACGGCGAGCACCGCGAAGTCGGCGCCGGCCAGCGCCACCGCCGGGTCCACGGTCGCCCGGATCGACTCGGGCAGCGGGACGCCGGGCAGGTAGTCCGGGTTGACGTGGGTGGTGCCGATCGCGTCCGCCAGCTCCTGCCGGCGCCCCCAGAGCGTGACCTCGCAGCCGGCGTCGGCCAGCACCATCGCGAACGCGGTCCCCCAGGACCCCGTTCCGAACACGGCACATCGGGTCACTTGCCGGCCTCCTCGGTTCCGTTCTTGCGCGTGCCGGCGGCCCGCTGCCGCTCGGCCGCGGCCGCCGCCGCCCGGTGCCGGGCCGCCGCGCGCATGTCGTAGCGCTCGGGCGGGGGCTCCTCGCCGCGGATCTCGGCCAGCACGGCGGTGATCGCCTGCATGATGTCCTCGGTGGCGTCCCGGAGCACCTGGGCGGTCAGCTCCTGGCCCTCGTACTTGCTCAGGTCCACGGCCGGCCCGGCGGCCACCGTCACCCGGTGGCGCGGGAACAGGTTGAACCGGCCCTTCCCGGAGCCGCCCCGGCCGTACGGCGGGATGATCTCGTGCGCGCCCCAGTGCGCCACCGGGATCACCGGCGCGCCGGTCATCAGCGCGACCCGGGCGACCCCGCTCTTGCCGGTCATCGGCCACAGGTCCGGGTCCCGGGTGAGCGTGCCCTCCGGGTAGAACTGGACGCACTGGCCGTTGTTCACCGCGTCGATGGCCGCCCGGAACGCGTGCGCGGCGTCGGTCGACTCGCGGAACACCGGGATCTGCCCGGTCTTGCGCAGCATGAAGCCGATGAACGGGACCGAGAACAGCGAGGACTTGCCGAGGATGCGCGGCGGCCGCCCGCTGTTGTACTGCCAGTGCGCGTACACCACCGGGTCGATGATCGAGTTGTGGTTGACCGCGGCGATGAAGCCGCGCTCCTTCGGCAGGTGCTCCCAGCCCCGCCAGTCGGGCTTGACCAGCGCGGTCGTCACCGGCTTCACCAGCACGGCCGCGAAGCGGTACCAGATGCCGTAATCGGCGTTGCCGAAGCCGGCGTACGAGCGGCGGGCCACCCCAGGTCCTCCTCATCCGGTGCGGCACGTGGGGTGCCGCAGTCTCTCGCCTCCCGCGGCCCCCGTCGGACGGGGCCCGGGCGCGGAACAGTCTCGCCCGACCGCGAAGCGGCTGTCGAGCAACCCCGCCAGCACGTCGGGCGGGCGTGACCAAACGCACGTCCGCACAGTTCGGACGGCCTGGCGAGGGTTCCGGCACCGGCGTCACAATGACGCCGATGACCCAGGACACCGTACGCCCCAGCGGGCCCGTCGCGCCCCCCGCACCCACCGCCGGCTGGTCGCTGGTGCTGCCGCTCAAGCGGCTCGCCCTGGCCAAGACCCGGCTGGCGCCCTTCGCCGGGCCGCACCGCGCGGACCTGGCGCTCTCCTTCGCGCTGGACACCGTGACCGCCGCGCTGGCCACTCCGGGCGTGTCCCGGGTCCTGGTGGTCACCCGGGACGCCGGGGCGGGCGAGCGCCTGGCCGCGCTCGGCGCGGTCGTCGTCGGCGACGAACCGGGGGGCGGCCTCAACGACGCACTGGCGCACGGCGCGGCGGCCGCGCTGGCCCTCGCCCCGCGCGCCCCGCTGGCCGCGCTCTCCGCCGACCTGCCGGCCCTGCGCCCGGCCGAACTGGCCCGGGTGCTGGCCGCCGCGGGGCCGGCCGGCCGGGCGTTCCTGGCCGACGCCCCCGGCCTCGGCACCACCCTGCTCGCCTGCACCCCCGGCAGCCCGCTCGCCCCCGCCTTCGGCGACGGCTCCCGGGCCCGGCACGCGGCCGGCGGCGCCCGCGAACTGCGCCTGGACGGCGTGGATTCGGTGCGCCGGGACGTGGACACCGGCGCCGACCTCGGCGAGGCGCTCGCGCTCGGCGTCGGCCCGCACACCGGCGCCCTGTCGGCCCGGCTCGCGGACGCGCTCGGGCTCCCCGCCACGACCCGCTCCGGGAGCCCGCGCGGGCGGCTCTGAGCTGCCGCCCGGGCCTGTCGGTGCTGCTCGCTATGCTGCTTCCATGCAGGCCACCGCGTTCACCTTCGACCCCGCCACCCGGGCCGGCTCCGTGCTGCTCGACGACGGGACCCCGGTGCCGTTCGACGCGGCCGCCTTCGACGCCGGCGGCCTGCGGCTGCTGCGCCCCGGCCAGCGGGTGCGGATCCGCACCGAGGGCGCGGGCGAGGCCCGCCGGGTGGTCTTCCTGACGCTGCAGACCTTCCCGGACCCGGCCGAGGCCTGACCTCGCCCCTCGCGGGCGCCCCGACGGCTCCCCCCGGTTCTCCCGGCCGGCCCGGCAGACCACGACCCGGCCGAGCGGCCGGGTGGACGGCCCGATCCGGCCCCGGCCCGGAAAACGGAAGAGCCGTGGCGGCCCGACCACCCGGAATTCCGGGAGGGGGTGCGCCACGGCCCTGAATGCCGTCCGACGACTACTTCGCGCTGGTCTTGCGCGCGGTGGTCTTGCGGGTGGCGGTCTTCTTCGCGGGAGCCGTCTTCTTGGCCGTGGCGGTCGCCTTCTTGGCGGTGGCCGTGGTCTTCTTGGCGGCGGCCGTGGTGGCCGTCTTCTTGGCAGCGGCGGCCGTCTTCTTCGTCGCGGCGGCCGAGGTCTTCTTGGCGGCGGCGGCGGTGGTGGTCTTCTTGGTGGCGGTCGCCTTCTTGGCAGCGGTCGCCGTGGTCTTCTTGGCGGCGGCCGTGGTCGCCGTCTTCTTGGCAGCGGCCTTCTTGGTCGCGGCGGCCGGGGTCGCGGCGGCGGCGGCCGAGGCGGCACGCTTGGTGGCGGCGCGCTTGGCGGCCGGGGTCGCGGCGACACCGCTCTTGCCCGGGGTGAGGGAGCCCTTGGGGGCCTTCTTCACCGAGGGGCCTTCCTTCGGCAGCTTCTTGCTGCCGCTGACCAGGTCCTTGAAGCCCTGGCCGGGACGGAAGCGGGGCACCGAGGTCTTCTTGACCTTGACCTTCTCGCCGGTCTGCGGGTTGCGGGCGAAGCGCGCGGAGCGCTCCACCTTCTCAAAGGTGCCAAAACCGGTGACCGACACCCGGTCACCGGCCACAACGGCGCGGACCATGGTGTCGAGCACTGCGTCGACGGCCTCTGCGGCAGCCTTGCGACCGCCCAGCTGCTCGGCCACCGCTTCGACAAGCTGAGCCTTGTTCACGTCTTCCCCTTCGGAAACGGGCGCCGGATGATTCCATCCGTTCATTTCGCACGTTAGGTATGTATCTGCGGACTTTCAATTACCAAACGCGCGAATCACCCTAGTGTCGCAATGGATTTGCGCGTCGGCGACCTCAGGCGACGGGCGGGCGCCCCTCGTCGAGGTCATGCACAAAGCGACTCAACCGCCTTGCCGCCTCCGGAAGATCGCGCTTGGCGGCCTCGGTGACGATGAGGAGTTGACGGGTGAGAGCGGTCTTTGCATCGGCAGACACGTTCAGCGCATGCACGCGGGCGTGAGCTTGCTTCAACCGCTCGGCCACAAGCGCGTAGAGCGCTGCGACTTCCGGGTCGTCCGGCCCCTCAGCAGGTGAGGTGGCGGCGTCCGGCCGATCGTCAATTCGGCGTTCGGATCCCCGGCCCGTGGACTCCGGTGACGCGGGTTCGCCGCCCGCGTACGGAGGTTCATGGTGCCGGTGCATGTACTGATTGTGCCATCTACCCGCAGTTGTGCTTGCGCGGGGCCTCTGCGGCAATGCCAAATCGGCAATCGGGGGCCGGCTCCGGCGGGTAACTCCGGGCCCGGAACGGCGGATGGTCCGCCCCCCCGAGGGGAGGCGGACCATCCGGTGGAACGTCAGAATGCTTGTTCTCCCGGGGCGCTCAGGCGACCGGAAGAGTGCGCGGCTTGAAGGCGGGCCGGGTCTGTTCGAAGGCCGCGATGTCGGCCTCGTTCTGCAGGGTGATGCTGATGTCGTCCAGGCCGTTCAGCAACCGCCAACGGACATTGTCGTCCAGCTCGAAGGCGGCCGTGATGCCCTCGGCGCGCACCTCGCGGGCCTCCAGGTCGACGGTGATCTCGGCCGTCGGGTCGGCCTCCACGAGCTCCCAGAGCCGCTCCACCGTCTCCTGCGGCAATACGACCGTGAGCAGGCCGTTCTTCAGCGAGTTGCCGCGGAAGATGTCGGCGAAGCGGGACGAGACGACCGCGTGGAATCCGTAGTTCTGCAGCGCCCAGACGGCGTGCTCGCGGGAGGAGCCGGTGCCGAATTCGGGGCCGGCCAGCAGGACGGTCGCGCCCTTGTGCTCGGGCCGGTTCAGGATGAACGACTCGTCCTTGCGCCAGGCCTCGAACAGGCCGTCCTCGAAACCGGAACGAGTGACCTTCTTGAGCCAGTGGGCGGGGATGATCTGATCGGTGTCGACGTTGCTGCGGCGCAGCGGGACGGCCCGGCCGGTGTGGGTGGTGAACTTCTCCATGCTGCTCAGGCCTCCACAGCGACGTTGGACGAGAGATCGGCGGGTGCGGCCAGTCGGCCGAGCAGCGCGGTCGCGGCGGCGACCTGCGGCGACACCAGGTGGGTACGGCCGCCCTTGCCCTGACGACCCTCGAAGTTGCGGTTCGAGGTCGAGGCGCAGCGCTCGCCGGGGGCCAGCTGGTCGGGGTTCATGCCCAGGCACATCGAGCAGCCCGCGTGGCGCCATTCGGCACCGGCGGCGGTGAACACCTTGTCCAGGCCCTCCTCGACGGCCTGGAGCGCGACCCGCACCGAGCCGGGGACGACCAGCATCCGCACGCCGTCGGCGATCTTCCGGCCCTCCAGGATGGCCGCGGCGGCCCGCAGGTCCTCGATCCGGCCGTTGGTGCAGGAGCCGACGAAGACGGCGTCGACCTTGACCTCGCGCAGCGGGGTGCCGGCCTCCAGGCCCATGTACTTCAGGGCGTTCTCGGCGGCGGTCCGCTCCTGCGGGTCGGCGAAGGAGGCCGGGTCCGGGACGTTGGCGCCGAGCGGAGCGCCCTGGCCCGGGTTGGTGCCCCAGGTGACGAACGGGGTCAGCCGGGTCGCGTCGATGAAGATCTCGTGGTCGAAGACCGCGTCCTCGTCGGTGCCCAGGGTCTTCCAGTACTCGACCGCGGCGTCCCAGTCCTCGCCCCGGGGCGCGTGCGGGCGGCCCTGCAGGTAGTCGAAGGTGGTCTGGTCCGGGGCGATCATGCCGGCCCGGGCGCCCGCCTCGATGGACATGTTGCAGATGGTCATCCGGGCCTCCATGGAGAGGCTGCGGATGGCCGAGCCGCGGTACTCCAGGACGTAGCCCTGGCCGCCACCGGTGCCGATCTTGGTGATGATCGCCAGGATCAGGTCCTTGGCCGTGACGCCCTCGGGCAGCTCGCCCTCGACGGTGATCGCCATCGTCCTGAACGGCGCCAGCGGCAGGGTCTGGGTGGCCAGCACGTGCTCGACCTGGCTGGTGCCGATGCCGAACGCGAGGGCGCCGAAGGCGCCGTGGGTGGAGGTGTGGGAGTCACCGCAGACCACGGTGGTGCCCGGCTGGGTCAGCCCGAGCTGCGGGCCGACGACGTGCACGACGCCCTGCTCGACGTCGCCCAGCGAGTGGATCCGGACGCCGAACTCGGCGGCGTTGCGGCGCAGCGTCTCCAGCTGGACCCGGGAGACCGGGTCGGCGATCGGCTTGTCGATGTCCAGGGTCGGGGTGTTGTGGTCCTCGGTGGCGATCGTGAGATCGGTCCGGCGGACCGTGCGTCCGGCCAGCCGGAGGCCGTCGAAGGCCTGCGGGCTGGTCACCTCGTGGAGCAGGTGCAGGTCGATGAAGAGCAGGTCGGGCTCGCCCTCCGCGCGCCGCACGACGTGGTCGTCCCAGACCTTCTCTGCGAGTGTCCGTCCCATCGGATTCCCTCCAGCCGGCCGCGTTGCCGGCCTTCTCGTGTCATCGGGGTCACTGCTTCCGCCGCCCTGTGAGGCGCGCCTGCGTGACCTGCACGCCGGATCGGTGTCCACCATGCGGACACTCTGTTGAGGCCGCATCCTGGATGTCTCCCGGGCTGCTGCATCCAGAGTGGCGCTTTTCGCGGAAGATTGAACTTGCGTCTCGCGGAATGAGACTGCAGTCTTAGGGCATGGACAACTCTAGCGGCGTCGGCGTTCTCGACAAGGCCGCTCTGGTGCTGAGCGCACTGGAGTCGGGCCCCGCCACGTTGGCGGGGCTGGTCGCCGCCACCGGTCTGGCGCGGCCCACGGCCCACCGGCTCGCCGTCGCACT
>NZ_JBSFNM010000037.1:0-92550 GCF_053587085.1 Kitasatospora sp. NPDC003701 | reverse complement strand
GCCGGCTCTTCCACGCCACCTTCGCCACCGCGGACCAGAAGGAGGGCATGACCGCCTTCGCCGAGAAGCGCCCGGCGAAGTTCACCCACCGCTGAGGCCCGTTCCGGGTGGCGCCGGGAAATTCCGGGAGGACCGGCGATCCGCGTCGGGCGGCCGTCGGCGGCGCGGCAAGGGATATTCACGTGCGGTGCTCCGGAAGATGAATTCGGCGTGACCTACGGCGGTCGAGTCGGAATTCGACCGGCCGGCCGGTCCAGGCAATTCGACCGGCCGGCCGGTCGCGGTATTCCGGTGGTTCTTCCGGCCCGGCCGGAGCCGGACCGGAAGAACCCGCGAGGTGCCGAATTCCGGACTACGCGGGAACGGCCCCGGCGGACTGCGTGAGGCCGTCGAAGCCCGCCGGGTCGATGCCCAGACCGGCCGGTGCCACCCAGTCGAAGGGCTGGTAGACCGCCGGGCCCAGGCCCAGGCTCTCGGCGACCGTCTCACGGAGCCGGTTGGAGGTGAACCCGCCGATGACGTTCATCTGGGCGTCCCGGTAGAGGCGCTCCACCTCGTGCCCCCCGGTGACGCCGGCCGCGCCGTGGATCTGTACGGCGCGGGCGGCGACCTCGACGGCCATCTCGGTGGCGTAGATCTTGAGCATGGCGATCGCCTCCCGGGCCGACCGGCCGGCGGCGAGCTCGGTCACCGCCTTGCGGGCCAGGACCCGGGCGGCGTCGATCTGGGCCCGGGACTCGGCGAGCTGGGTCTGCACGCCCTCCATGTGGGCCAGGGGCCGGCCGAAGGAGACCCGTTCACCCGCGTACCGGACCGACGCGTCCAGCGCGGACTCGGCGATGGCGATGGCCGAGACGGAGATCAGCAGCCACCCCCAGGCCATCAGCTCGGCCAGCTCCCCGGCGAGTTCACCGAAGGGCACGGGGACCACGTCGGCCTCCGAGACGACCGCCTCGGTGAAGACGATGCCGCCCCAGGGCATGCCGCGCAGCCCCATCCGCGGCGTCTCGTAGCGGCGGACGCCGGGCTGGTTGAGGTCCACGAAGGCGAGGCACCAGTCGTGGCCCTCGTCCCCGGGAGCCTTCTGCCGGCGGGCGAGCGTCACGGCCAGGTCGGCGTCGGGCGCATTGGTGATCTTGGCCTTCTCGCCGCTGATGACGAACCCCCCGCCGGGGGCTCCGGCGGGCCGCACGGTGGTGCTGTAGGTGCCGGCGTCGCTGCCCGCGGGCGGCTCCACGATGGCGAAGCAGGCCAGCTTCTCGCCGGAGATCAGCGGCTTCAGCAGCCGGTCGTACTCGCTCGGCCGGCTGTAGCGGGAGATCAGCTTGCCGCAGAGCAGGCCGGACACGGTGGCGGTCCAGTAGCTTCCGGGGCAGGCCCGGGCCAGTGCCTCCATGGCCTCGAGCTGGGTGAGGCCGTCGGCGCCGGTGCCGCCGGACGTGGCCGGGTGGAACAGCCGCAGGTAGCCGCTGTCGATGATCTCCGTCCAGTTCAGCGAAGGCATCCGGCTCTCCGCGTCGGTCTCGGCGGCCCGGGAGGCGGTCCCCGGGAAGCTGAGGACGGTGCCGCGAGGTGTGTCGGTCATGTCGGTATCAGTCCTCACATCAGCCGAGCCCGAGCAGGGACGCGGCGATCACCGGGCGCAGCACCTCGGTGCCGCCGCCGGTCTCGGCGAAGAACAGTGCGTCGCGGTGCGCCCGCGCGATCAGGTGGTCGTTGGTCAGGGCGGCCGGGCCGGACAGGCGCGCGGCCCCCTCGGCGACCGCCCGCGCGGCGGCGGCCACGAAGAGCCGGGCAGTGGCGGCGTCCTGGCGGGTGGGCCGGCCGCCGGAGTCGAACTGCCCGGCGGCCCGGTACAGCAGCCCGGCGGCCAGCTCGCACCGGGTGGCGAGGTCCGCCAGCGTGAACCGGACGGACTGGGCGTGCGCGAGGGGCCGGCCGAAGACCCGGCGCTCGCCGGCGCCGTCGACGGCGTCGCGGACCAGGGCCCGCATGACGCCGAGCCAGGGCGCGCTGGAGAAGACCCAGTCCAGCGACGCCAGCAGCGGCTCCACCTCGGCCTCGGCGCCGCCGACGGTGCCCAGCACCGCGTCGTCCGGGACGTGGCAGCCGTCCAGGACCAGCCGCCCCCAGGTGCAGGTGCGCATGGCCGCCGGCGCCGACTCGGTGATCAGCAGTCCGGGGGTGGAGCGGTCCAGGACGAAGGCCGTCCGGCCGCCGCCGTCGTGGGTGGCGACCACCAGGAAGTGGTGGGCGACCGGGCCGCCGGCGACGAGGTCCAGGTCGCCCGTGAGCACCCAGCCGCCCAGCCCCGGCGTGCCGGGCCGGGCGGTGACGGTCGGGGCGAGGGCGGCGCCCTGGGTCTGCCGCAGGGACACGGCACCGATCCAGTCGCCGGAGGCCATCAGGGGCAGGTAGCGCTCGCGCTGGCGGGGGCTGCCGAAGGCGCGCAGCGGCACCGTGGCGAGCACCGCGTGGACGCCGACGGCGAGGGCGAGGCCCGGGTCGCGGGCTCCTTCGCCCAGGCCTTCGAGGAGGGCACAGGTCTGGGTGGCGCTGAGGCCGCCGCCGCCGAGGGCGCGCGGGACCAGCGGCCCGGCGAGGCCGGGGCCGGGGCGGGCGCCGGCCAGTTCGGCGAAGAGGGCCGGGTCCCAGCGGCGGTCACGGTCGCGCTGGGCGGCGGTCGGCCGCGCGACGCGCTCGGCCAGCTCGCGGGCCGCGGCGGCCGACGACGGGTCGCCGGCCCCCTGGGCGGCAGGCTTGAGTTCCTGTGGAACAACCATCGGAAGTTCTCTCCTTTCTACGGGCCGTGCTCAGATCGGTAAGAGGTCGCTTCCCCCGGCGCTGCGGGGTGCGTTCGCACGGTTCGTCCGGTGTCTTCTCACGCTTTCCATGACTCCGTTCTCGGGTCCTGGGGGTGCGGCGGTACGGGACGGCACACCGTCGGGGAGCGCTCGACGGCTCGCGGGGCCCGCCTCCGGGCCGCTCTCGTCCGGTGCCGTCGGCCCCCCGCCGCTCGGCGCGGATTTCGCGCGCCTATTCAGCGATACAGGCCGCTCGGAGGTGTGTCCACAAAATTGTCGGCATGCCGACGAGAAGTCCGCACAGCTCACCGTCCATGACGTTCCATCACAGTCCTTGACAAGCTCCTGACATTGGCGGTGTTGTCCCTTCACAGCGAGATCGACCACCATATTTCTCGAGCGCACTGCGCATCGCCGCTCTTTCGGCCCTGCTTCATTCGTACATGCCGCATCGCGAGAATTCAGGCCGGAGCCGAGGTCGGCGCGATTGGGAACCCGGCTCCGGAAAAGGAGGGAACGCACATGGCAACAGCAGAGCACCTGAAGGAAGACGTGCCCCCGCAGGGGCTGCCCCAACTGTCCGACGCGACCTTGCGGGACTCCGCGCACATGGCCGGCGTCGAGTTCGGTCCCAAGGACGCCGCCCACATCGCCGATCTCCTGGTCCGCACCGGCGTCGAGCTGGTCGAGGTCGGGATGATCTCCGGCCCGTCGACCAAGGACGCGGACCTCATCCTGGCCACCCACGAGGCGGTGGGCCCGGAGCGCTCGCTGAGCCTGGTCGTGGTGCGCGACCGCCAGCAGGTGGTCAAGGCGCTGGACGAGGCCAAGCGGCTGGGCGTGCGGTCGGTGATGTTCTCGATCCCGACCTCCGAGCAGCACGCGGCCCTCAAGCTGAGCTCCTCCAGCACCAAGTACCTGATCGCGGTGGCCCGGGCGGCCATCGTCGCGGCCAAGGAGCGCGGCTTCCACGTCACCTTCAGTGGCGAGGACGGGGCCCGCACGCCGAAGTCGCGGCTCGTCCCCTACGTCGAGGCGGGCTTCGAGGCCGGCGCCGACCGGTTCCGGCTCGCGGAGACCGTCGCCTACCTGTCGCCGTGGCAGATGGAGGACCAGATCCGCAGCATCACCGAGATCGACGGCTCCGAGATCGAGATCCACTCGCACAACATGCTGGGCATGGCGGTCGCCAACTCGCTGGCCGCGTACCGGGCGGGGGCGAAGTGGATCTCCGCGACGGCCGGCGGCATCGGTGAGCGCGGCGGCAACGCCCCGCTCGCCGAGCTGCTCACCTCGCTGCGGGTGATCTACGGCGACACCCGCTTCGACCTGAGCCACCTCACCGAGCTCACCAACGCCGCGCTGCGCGGCGCCCGGCTCGGCGACGCCTTCCAGTCCGGCCCCACGGCCCCGCACGCCTTCGCCTACGAGCTGCCCGGCCAGCTGACCCACCCGGAGGCCTACGAGACGCTGGCCCCGGAGATCGTCGGGAACTCCCGCGAGCTGCGCGTGCGCACCCGGCTGACCTCGCCGCTGGTCAAGTGGGCCCTCGACGAACTGGCCGGGTCCGTCGACGTCGACGCCTTCACGGCCTGGCTGACCGTGCGTCAGGAGCAGGACGACCGCGACCTGCTGGACCGGGACGCGATCCGCAAGGCCGCCGTGGAGTTCCAGTCCGTCTGACCGGCTCCGGCGCCCCCGGACCCCACCTACCACCTCCCAGATCCACATCCACCGAAGAACACCGAAGAACGACTACGGAGATGACAATGTCTGCTGGCACGTTGACCGGCCTGTGCCCCGAATGCGAGACCGATCTGACCACCCCGCCGCTGGTGCAGGGCGAGACCATCGCCTGCCCCGAGTGCATGCTGACGCTCCGGGTGGAGGACGTCGTGGAGGGCCGGCTCAGCCTCCAGATGGTCGAGGTGCAGCTTCGCGATTGGGGCCAGTAACCCCATGGAACGAACTGTCGCCATTGTCGCCGACCGGGTCGGCTGGGAAGAGCGCCGGCTGATCGACGCGGCCGCGGGCCTGGGCCTGCGCGTCGAGTGGGTCAACGACGAGTCCCTCTCCCTGGGCGACCAGGAGTCGGCCTCGCTCGGTGGCTTCGCCGCCGTGCTCATCCGCAGCCGCAGCTACACGCGGGGCGGCCTGATCGCCACCGTGGC
This sequence comes from Kitasatospora sp. NPDC003701, assembly GCF_053587085.1. NCBI lineage: Bacteria > Bacillati > Actinomycetota > Actinomycetes > Kitasatosporales > Streptomycetaceae > Kitasatospora > Kitasatospora sp. NPDC003701. The sequence continues at coordinate 87,575 of NZ_JBSFNM010000037.1, read as the reverse complement.
GGAGGCGGCCCGGATCCCCACCCTGAACACCGTCTCGGCCATCCAGGCCTGTGAGAACAAACTGACGCTGCGCGCCCAGCTGCGCGCCGCGGACGTGCCGGTGCCCGACTACCGTCTCGTGCTGTCCCGGCGGGACTTCGAGAAGGCCCTGGCCGAACTGCCCCCGCCGGTCGTGCTGAAGCCGGTCTTCGGCGGCATGGGCAAGCGGGTCACCCTGCTGCGGGACGCGGACACCGCGCACTCGGTCTACGACTACGTCGAGGACCTCGGGCACGGGTTCGAGCAGGCCTCGCTGGTCGAGCCCTACCTGGCCGGCGGCTCCTCGCTGCGCTGCTTCGTGGTCGGCCGCGAGCTGGTCGCCATCGCGGAGTTCCACAGCGCGGGGACGGACTGGCGCAGCAACGCGGCGCTGGGCAACCGCAACCGCGCGGTCGACCTCGACCCCGAGGTGCAGAAGATCGTCGACGGTGTGCTGGACGTCCTCGGCGAGGGCATCTTCGGCATCGACCTCTTCGCGACACCGGGCGGCTACGTGGTCAACGAGGTCAACCACGCCCCGGCCTTCCGGGCGGTGGCCTCGGCCACCGGGGTGGACATCGCCACGGCCATCGGCCGCTACGTACGGGAGGAGATCGGATGATCCGGGTCGGCATCTTCGGAGCCTCCGGGCTCGCCGGCGGTGAACTGATCAGGCTGGTCGTCCAGCACCCCGAGCTGGAGCTGACCTTCCTGGGCGGCAACGCCAGCGCGGGGCGCCGCCCCGCCGAGCTCCACCCGGGCCTGCGGCTGGACCTCGGGCTGACCATCGAACCGGTCAGCACGAACCTCGCCGGCCGGTGCGACGTCGTCTTCCTCGCCACGCCCGCGACCGCCTCGGCGGAGCTGGCCGCGCGACTGGCCGACGAGGTGCCCTGCGTCATCGACCTCAGCGGCGCCTTCCGGATCCAGACGCCGGCGCTGCACGACCGGTGGTACCCGGACGTGCGGCGGGCGGACGGTCTCGCCGACCGGTTCGTCTACGGCGTCCCGGAGCTGATCGGCGACCAGCTGCCCGGTGCCGCGCTGATCTCCCTGCCGGGCTGCTTCGCCACCGCGATCACCATCGGGCTCGCCCCGCTGGTGATCGGCCTCGGTCTCAACCTGAAGACCGTGGTGGTGGACGGCAAGACCGGCTCCAGCGGCGGCGGCCTGTCCCTGCGGACCGCGGACCTGCACCCGCTGCGCAACGGCGCCATCGCGCCGTACGCGCCGGCCGGGCACCGGCACGCGGCGGAGGTCAAGGACTTCCTGGAGCGCAGCAAGCCGGGCGGGATCGACTCGCTGAGCATGTCGGCGTACGGCGTCTCGCACGTGCGCGGGCTGATGGCCAGCTCCTACGTGTTCACCGACGACGAGGTGGACGCGCGCACCCTGAACCGCGCCTACCTGCGCTTCTACAAGCAGCGCCCCTTCGTGCGGGTCCGCCGGCACAACGAGACGCTGATCCCGGTGCCCGACCCGCAGGCCGTCCTGGGCTCCAACTACTGCGACGTGACCGTCCTGCACGACGAGGAGGGCGGCCGGATCGTGGTCCTGGCGGCACTGGACAACATGATCAAGGGTGCGGCGGGCCAGGGGATCCAGGTCCTCAACCTCCGCTTCGGCCTGCCCGAGGAGACGGGTCTGACCATGCAGCCGGTGATGCCCGCATGACCGGGACGACCGCCACCGACACCCCGACCGTCGTCAAGCTCGGCGGCAGCACGGTCGACGACCTCGCCGGCTCCTGGTGGGACGACCTGGCCCGGTTCGGCCAGGACCGCCCGCTGGTCCTGGTGCACGGCTGGTCCAAGCCGCTGAAGAACCTCAGCCCCCGCTACCACGAGCCCTCGGCGATCCTGCGCGACCGGTACGGCAACCAGAGCCGCTGGACGACGCCGGAGGTCATCGAGGACATCAAGACCGTCAGTGCCGAGCTCGCCGAGGACGTCCTGCGACGTCTGGAGCAGCGCGGCATCACCGCCGAGCGGGCGCTCGGCAGCGACGGCCTGGTCACCGCCGGCGAGGGCGAGCGCTGGTGGTGGAAGGAGAAGCAGCTCGTCGAACTGGAGAACCTCGTCGGCCCCATCACCGGCGTGGACCCGACGGTGCTGAAGAACCTCAGGCCCGGCCACGCCTACCTGGTCACCCCGCTGGCGCGGGACGCGGCCGGCCGCGAGGTGAACACCGACGGCGACCGGGCCGCCGCCGCCGTCGCGGGCGGCATCGGGGCCGAACAGCTGGTCCTGGTCACCGATGTCGCGCACCTGCTGATCGACGATCAGCCGGTGCGCCGGATCACGGCGGAGGCCGCGGCCAAGTTCCGGGACAAGGGCGCCACCGGCGGCATGCGCAAGAAGTTGCGCGCCGCGGGGGAGGCCCTGGACCGGGGAGTGGAACGCGTCGTCATCGGCAGCGCACCCGTGACCGACCTGATCGCCGAGCGCACCGGAACCGTCATCACACGAGCGTGAGGAGCAGGGCACGTGGCGAAATCCCGTGTGCTAGTCGTCAACAACGGAACGCTGTCGCTGAAGCAGCTCCGCGGCCGCTTCGAGGAGCTGGGATCGGAGACGGACGTCGTCCGTGCCGACGCGGTACCCGCCGACCTCGGCGGTCGCTACCAGGCGATCGTCCTGAGCGGCACCAAGGTGCGGGCCTATGACAGCGACTTCTACCGGCCGCTCATCGACCTCGTGACGGGCGCGGACGTCCCGGTCTTCGGGATCTGCGGCGGCATGCAGATCATCGCCGTCGCGGCCGGCGGCCGGCTCGCCGAGGGGCCCCAGCGGGTCGGCGGCTACGAGGTGCAGGTCGACAAGGACGAGGCGCTCTTCACCCATGTGAAGCCGACGGTGACGGTCTTCCACCGCCACACCCTCTACCTGCAGGAGGCGCCCGAGGGCTTCCGCTCCATCGGCCGCTCGGAGCACGCCCCGGTGGAGTTCATCCGCTCCGACGACGGGCGGATCCACGGGGCCCAGGCACATCTGGAGTTCCGCAGCGACGGCCTGGAGATTCTGCGAGGCTTCGCACAGCTGTACCAGTGACGGTCCGTCAGCAGACGTGCGCGGCCGCGCCTCCCCGGGCGGCCGCCGCGTCTGCGCGACGCACCGTCGGCTTTCTGAACCCACCTAGGTACCAAAGGACTTCGCAATGACTGTGGAAGAGACCCAGGCACCCGCATTCGCCGTTCACCTCAACGGCAGCGGTGGCGCGATCAAGGGCTGGGTGGTCGTCGACTCCCTCGTCGACGGCCTGGCCATGGGCGGCACCCGGATGACCACCGGGGTCACCGAGGAGGAAGTGGCGGGCCTGGCCCGCGACATGACCGACAAGTTCACCCTCGCCGGGCTGCGCATCGGCGGCGCCAAGGCCGGCATCGTCTCCGACGGCAGCAACCGCGAGGAGACCTTCCGGACCTTCGGGCGGACCGTGAAGCCGCTGCTGCACGGCGGCATCCACCTCGGCATCGACATGGGCGTCACCCCCGCGGACCGGGCCGTGTTCTTCGAGGAGGCCGGCTACGACCCGCGCTTCCGCCTGGGCGCCCCCGACATGCCGATCGACTGGCGCACCTACTACGAGCCGCTGATCGACTGCACCGGGCACGGCGTGGGGGTGGCCGCGGTCACCGCCCTGGAGGCGAACGGCCGCACGGAGTCCGCCCGGGTCGTGGTGCAGGGCTTCGGTGCGGTGGGCCGTGCCGTCGCCCGCTTCCTGGAGGACCGCGGCCACGTCGTGGTCGGCGTCGCCGACGTCCAGGGCACCATCAGCGCGGACCGCCTGCCGGTGGCCGACCTGGTCGCCATCACCGACGAGTTCGGCCGGATCGACCGCTCCCGCCTGCCGCAGGGCGTCACCCAGTCCGGCGAGCCGGACGCCTGGCTCGACGTCGACGCCGACCTGCTGATCCTGGCGGCGCAGAAGCACGCGATCAACGGCGACAACGCCCACCGGCTGCGCTCGCGCCTGGTGGTCGAGGGCGGCAACCTCGCCTCCAGCGCCGAGGGCAAGGCCAAGGTGCTGGCCGCGGGCGCCACCGTCGTCCCCGGCGTGATCGCCAACATCGGCGGCGCCGGCTCGGCGGCCCTGGCCGTCACCCGGGTCGTGCCGTTCCACCTGGAGGCGGAGGCCCGCAAGGCCTGGGTCTTCGACTGGGTCGGCGACCGGGTGCGGCAGAACACCCGCGACCTCCTGGAGATCGCCGCCGGCCGCGCGGGCGACCCGCTGCCCGAGCTGCTCGCCGCCCGCCGCAAGGAGCGCGGATGAGCACCACCGCGCCCGCCGGCCCGGAGCAGGCCCCGGCCCGCGACAGCGCGGCCGAGTACCTGCGGCGCGGCTGGTGGCGCGAGGAGACCTTCCTCGACGACCTGCGCCGGCAGGCCCGGCTGCGGCCGCACAAGCTCGCGGTCGCCGGGCGCCGGATCGGGGAGGCCCGCACCGACACCCTCGACTACTCCGAACTCGCCACGCTGACCGAGCGCTTCGCCCTCGCGTTGGTCGAACTCGGAGTGCAGCGCGGAGAGTTCGTCGCCGTCCAGCTCCCCAACCGCTGGGAGACGGTGCCGCTGCTGTTCGCCTGCATCCGGGTCGGCGCCGTCATCTGCCCGATCGATCCGGTGTGCCAGGAGGACGAGCTGCGCCACCGCCTGGAGCTCACCGGCGCCAGGGTCTGCATCACCGTCCCGGAGTGGAACGGCTACCCGCTCGCCGCGCACCTCACCGCACTGAAGGCCGAACTGCCCCTGGAGCACGTGGTGGTGGTCGGCGGCCGGGACGCCGGCACGGTCTCCTTCGACGACCACTTCGTCGGTGTCCCGTGGGAGGAGCAGCGCGCGGGCGAACTGGACGGGCGCGAACTCGCCCCGGACGACCCGTTCGTGGTGCTGTTCACCTCCGGAACCACCGGCGTGTCCAAGGGGGTGCTGCACAGCCAGAACACCATCCACGCGGCCGTCCGCGGCTACGCCGACACCTTCCTGCTCGACGACAGCCTGGTCGCGGCCGTCACCACCCCGCTGGTCCACTACTCCGGCTTCGGCCAGGGCATCCTGACCGGCGTCATGCTCGGCGCCACCATCGCCTTCCAGGACGTCCGGCGCAACTCCGCCCTGCTCGACCTGGTCGAGCGGTACGGCGCCACGCTCCTCTACGGGCCGCCGTCCACCCTCCTCGACATCGCGCGGTCCCAGCGGACCGACCCCCGCGACGTCTCCACCCTGCGCCACGCCGTCACCGGCTCCGCGCCGGTGCTGCAGGAACTGGTGGACGAGGTGCGCGAAACGCTCGGGGCGCGCACCTACTCGGTGTGGGGCATGTCCGAGTTCGGGCCCGTCACCATCACCCGGCTCGACTACAACCAGGACTGGGCGGCCAGCAGCAACGGCGGGCCGATCGACTCCATGGAGCTGCGCATCGACGACCGCGACGACCCGGGCAAGCGGGCCCAGGTCGGCCGGCTCCGGGTGCGCGGCGCGGCGCAGGCCCTCGGCTACTACAAGCGCGAGGACGTCTTCGCCGCGGAGTTCAACGCCGAGGGCTGGTTCGACACCGGGGACCTGGCGCGCGCCGACGGCCGCGGCGGCATCCGCATCCTCGGCCGGGCCAAGGACGCCCTGATCCGCGACGGCATCGTCGTCCCGGTGACGGAGCTGGAAGCGATCATCTCGCGGCACCCCGAGGTGACCGAGACCGCCCTGGTCGGCACCACCGGCCGGACCGACGATCCGATCCTCGCGGTGGTCGTCACCGGCGGCGCGCAGCCCGGACTGGACGAGATCCACGCCCAGTTGCACGAGGCCGGTCAGGACCCGCGCTTCCTCCCGGAGCGCCTGGTGGTGGTCGACGCCCTGCCGAAGACCCTCACCGGCAAGGTCCGCAAGGCCGAGCTGCGCCGCCGCTACGGCGGGCAGTGACCGCCGGTCCGTCCCGTTCCCGCACCGACCCGTACCAGCCCCCTCCGATCCGTGGAGCACACCCATGCCCGAGCCCGCGAAGGTGACGCTGTCGGCGACGCTGGCCGCCGACGAGGCCCTCGCCCGCAGACGCGCCGCCGGCGAACAGGTCCTGATCATGGCCAGCGGCGAGATCGGCCTGCCGGTCCACCCCGAGCTGAAGGCCCGGCTGGCGGCCGCCGCCGACCGGGCGACGTACGGCCCGGTGGCCGGCAGCCCGGTGCTGCGGACGGCGGCGGCCGGCTACTGGCAGCGGCGCGCCCTGGCCGCCGACCCGGAGCTGGTCGTCGCCGGGCCGGGCAGCAAGTCCCTGCTGTTCGCCCTGATCATGGCGGTCGGCGGCGACGTGGTGATCCCCCGGCCCAGCTGGGTCAGCTACGCCGCCCAGGCCGAACTGATCGGCGCCCGCGTCCTCAAGGTGCCCGTTCCGGCGGGGGAGGGCGGCGTGCCGGACCCCGACCGGCTGCGCGAGACGGTGCTCGCGGCCCGGGCGGCCGGGCACGACCCGCGCTCCGTCGTGGTCACCCTGCCGGACAACCCCACCGGCGCCGTCGCCTCGCCCGACACCGTACGGCGTCTGGGGGAGGCGGCCCGGGAGCTCGACCTCGTCATCATCTCCGACGAGATCTACTGCGACCTGGTCTTCGACCCGGCCACCCCGGCGGTCTCCCCGGCCGCGTTCGCACCCGAGCGCACCGTCGTCACCACCGGGCTGACCAAGAACCTGGCGGTCGGCGGCTGGCGCACCGGGGTCGCCCTGCTGCCCGACGGCGCCACCGGGCGGCAGCTGCACGCGCGACTGCTCGCCATCGCCAGCCAGATCTGGTCCAGCCCACCCGCCCCCGTCCAGGTGGCGGCCGCCTACGCGTTCGGCGAGCCGCCGGAGATCGTGGAGCACGTGGCCGCCTCGCGCCGGCTGCACGGCATCGTCGCCCGGGCCACCGCCGAGCGGTTCACCGCGGCCGGGGCCCTGCTGGCCCCGGTCCGCGCCACCTGCTACCTGTACCCGGACTTCGAGCCGCTGCGGGAGCAGCTCCGCGCCGTCCACGGGGTGCGCACCGGAACCGAGTTGGCCGCACTGCTCACCGACCGCTACGGCGTCGGCGTGCTGGGCGCCGAGGCGTTCGGCGAGGCCGCCGAGCCGCTGCGGCTGCGCGCGGCCACCAGCCGGTTCTACGGCGAGAGCGCGGAGCAGCAGCAGGCCGCCCTGGAAGCCGCCGATCCGCTCGCACTGCCGTGGATCCGCGCCGCCATCGACCGGGTCGACGAGGTCCTCACGGACCTCACCGCCCCGTCCACCACCCGGCTCCTGCCGGGCCGACCGCACCAACGAGCCTAGGAGGACCACCGAGATGTCCATACTTTTCGAATGCGAATACCAGGGTGAGCGGTACGTGGGCTTCGAGAAGCCCGCACCCGGCCAGGCTCTGACGCTCTACCGGGTGAACGACGGCCGGCTGCAGGCCGAGTTCATCGCCGCCGAGACGGCCGAGGAGGTCGTCGCCGCCATCAAGGCCGAGGTCGAGCCGATCACCGTCGAGGGCGGCGAGGAGCAGGTGAAGTACCTGCCGCCGCTGCTGCCGGAGGCCAGCGGGAACGCCCTGCTGAGCGGCTTCATGCGCACCCACAAGTCGAAGTTCGAGGGCGAGCCGGGCGAGGACGACGAGTTCGTGCCGCCGAACTGGTTCTTCAAGGGCTTCGGTTCCTGGCTGCGGCTGCCCGGTGATCCCCTCGTCGTCCCGGAGAAGTCGGTGGCGCTGATCGAGGAGCCGGAGATCGCCCTGGTCTACGTCAACGACGACGCGGGCAACCCGCGTTACGTCGGCTACACCTTCGGGAACGACCTGTGCGACATCGGTCTGCACATCCAGAACCCGGGCTGGAACCCGTACTGCAAGCTGTGCGACACCTCGATCACCCCGTGGCTGTTCCTCGGGGAGCCGCCGGCCTCGGTGACCGGCCGGGTCGTCATCGAGCGCGACGGCGTCCCCGCGTGGGAGGGCCCGTTCGACTGCGGCGAGGACGCCCTGTACTTCCGGATCCAGGACATGGTGGACAACCTCTTCGAGTACCCGGCGCTCCGCCGCCCGGGTCTGGTCAACTACGTCCTGCTCGGCGCCGACAAGGCCAGCTTCCACGACGGCTTCCGGATCGCCCACGGCGACCGCATCACCATCGACTTCAAGAGCCACGGGGTGGTCCTGTCCAACGAGGTGACGTTCGGTCAGCCGGAGGCCTCGGCCTAGGAGCCGGTGGCCGGTTCCCGTCCTTGTGGCGTGATTCGCTTGCCCGGTGGGGTCGTTCGCCCCGCCGGGCAGGCGGGTTCCTGCCGGAAGTCCACTATGTGAGACGGTCTCGCCGTGGAAATCGGCGGTCCGTCGATCGCCCCGCGGCGCTCCGTCCGCCCGTCGCGACCGACCGCTCCCGCGCCCTTGACCTGCGCACTTGATGGTCCGTCAACTCGCCCAAGCCCCAAGCGGAGCGCGGTGTGCCGGGCGCGTGGCGGCCGCCGGCCCCGCCAGAACATAAATAACTCCATCATCTCTGCGAAAAACGGGATGACCCGACGGCCGGCGGTTGTTGCGGCTGGCAGCGCGCTGCGTTGGGGCCGGGGGGCTTTGGTGTGCACGATCCGCTGTCCGACCCGCAGTCGGCTCACCCCGTACCGCAGCGTCCTGAATCCGCATTCGTATGAGAGTTCGAGGTAACAAGCATGGCAACTTCCCAGACCGGGCTGTCGGCAAGCTCCCCTCCTGATACGGAGGAGAGCGGCAAGCTCCCGCTGTCCCCCCTGCTGGCACTGGCCACCGCCGCCTTCGTGATGGTGCTGACCGAAGCGCTGCCCGCAGGTGTGCTCCCCGAGATGGCGCGCGACCTCTCGGTCAGCGAGTCCGCGATGGGGCAGGCGCTGACGATCTACGCGATCGCCACCGGCGTCTCGGCCATCCCCCTGGCTGCCGCCACCGCCGGCTGGCGCCGCAAGCAGCTGGTCCTGGTCGCCGTGGTGGCCTTCATCCTGGCCAACACCGTCACCGCGATCTCGTCGAACTACATCCTGACCATGGGCTTCCGCCTCGTCGCCGGTGTGGCCGCGGCCGCCGTCTGGGGTGAACTCGTGGTGTACGCGCGGCGACTGGCGCCGCCGCACCTGGTGGGCCGGGCCATCGCGATCACCATGATCGGCATCCCGCTCGCGCTGTCCCTGGGCATCCCGGCGGGCACCTTCCTCGGCAAGGTGTTCGGCTGGCGTCTGACGTTCGGCCTGATCACCGCGGTCACCGTGCTGCTGCTGCTCTGGATCATCGCGTCCGTGCCCGACCACCCGGGCCAGAAGGCCGAGCACCGCGAGCCGATCCTGCAGGCCCTGCGCCTGCCCGGCGTGTCGATCATCCTGGTCGTGGTGGCCGCCTACGTGCTCGCCCACAACACCTTCTACACGTACATCGCCTCGTTCCTGGACGAGAACAAGATGGGCGACAATCGCGACGTCGTACTCCTGGTCTTCGGTCTCGCCTCGATGCTGAGCATCTGGATCACCGGCACGCTGATCGACCGCTACCTGCGTGAACTGACCATCGCCAGCTGTGTCCTGTTCACGGTGGCGGCGGTCTTCCTGGCGCTGACGCCCGGCAGCCCGGTCGCCGTCTACGGGGCGATGGTGCTGTGGGGCCTCGGCTGGGGCGGCCTGGCCACCCTGCTGCAGACCGCGGTCACCAACACCGGCGGCAGCCGCGGACAGGCGCTGCTGGTCACGGTCTGGAACTCGTTCATGGCCGGCGGTGGCGTGGCCGGCGGGATCCTGCTCTCGGCCGCCGGGCCCGACTCCTTCCCGTGGACCGTCCTGGTGCTCGTGATCCCCTTGATCGCCCTGGTGATCGCCGCCCGGACGCACGCCTTCCCCGCGAAGCGCGCGGCCTGAGCCTCCTCGGCACGGCAGTGGCTCCCGCCCTTGGGGCGGGAGCCACTGCCATCTGTCGAACCGTTCGGTCGTCGCGCCGGGATCGCGCTTCCCCGGGCCGCGCCGGCCGTCCTCTCGTCGACCGCCGGGGAAACAGCAGATGACGATCGGTCGGCCGGGAGGGTCGCCGGCCTGCGGGGTGCGCTCGCGGGGTTGGCTTGCGGGGGCTCTACGTCGGGGGGTCGTCCACGGGGGCTCTTCTTCGGGGGGTCGTCTTCGGGGAGCGTCTACGGGGTGTGCGTGTGCGAGGTGTGCGTGTGCGGGCGGGGTGGGCCCGCGGGCCGGCCGTCAGCCGTGGCCGATGCGGTAGCCGACGCCCCGGACGGTGATCACCCAGGTGCTGGCGCCCAGCTTCGCGCGGAGGTTGCGCACGTGCGTGTCGATGGTCCGGCTGGAGTCCACCCAGTCGGTGTCCCAGACGCGGGCCATCAGATCCTTGCGTGACATGACGTTGCCGGGGTTCGAGGCCAGGATGTGCAGCAGCTCGAACTCCTTGGCGGTGAGGCTCACCCGCTTGCCGTGCAAGCGGACTTCACGCGTCCTTTCGTCAACGTGGAGGGGGCCGATGGATAATATGCGGACGGGGGCCGGTCTAGGATGAGCCCGGCGAAGTACGGCCTCGATGCGCGCTGTCATCTCGCGCGGGCCGCAGGAACGCACGACGCAGTCGTCCGCGCCCGCCTGCAGCGCGAGCACCCGATCCAGTTCGGTGTCGCGACCGGTGAGAGTGATAATGGGCTTGTCTCCGCTCGCTCGTATCGAACGGCACACTTCGAGGCCGTCGATGTCGGGAAGATCGAGGTCGAGCAGGATCATGTCCGAGTGCTCATGGGTTCTCAGCACCTCTGCGCCGGTGCTGACGAGTCTCGTGCAGTACCCCTGTCGTCGGAGGTCGTGTGCCCTACCTTCGGCTGCGTCGTTGTCACCGGCGACAACGAGCACCCGGATCGCCTGCGGCTCGGAGGTCTTCTCGGTCCGTCGGTACTGGATCGACACCACGGCCCGGGGCTGACCTGGTAGTTCGGTTCGAGAGGTTGCCGTCAGAGTCATAAAGTCCCCCCTGTACACCAGTTCTACACAGGATGCACCACGGGGAGGCGCCCCCGCTACAATAATAGTGGCATTCTTTTTTTACGCCTATGGTGCGGGTGTATGAACGCCACATCTGACAGGAGCATGATGATGCAAGAGAGGGCGGCCCGGACGCGACAGAACCTGGTCAGCGCGGCCGCTGGCGAGTTCGACCGCGACGGATACGCGGGGGCGTCCCTGGCACGCATCGCCAGGTCGGCCGGAATCACCACCGGAGCCCTGACCTTCCACTTCCAGAGCAAGGAGGAGATGGCCGCGGTGGTCCGGACCCAGGGGCACGCCGTGACCCAGGCCGTGGTGGGCCAGGTCACGGCGCGCAGCGAACCCCCGGTCCAGTCGGTCATCTCGCTGACGCTGGCGCTGGCCGACCTGCTGGAACGCGAGGCCGTGGTGCGCGCCGCGGCCCGGCTCGCCAGGGAGCAACCCGGCGAGCCGGACTGGTCGTCGACGTGGGCCCCGGTGATCCGGGAACGTCTGCAGGAGACGCACGAGACCGAGTTGGGCCCGTACGGCGACCGGACCACCCTCGCCACCCTGGCCGGGTACCTGGTCACCGGTGCGGAGTCCTGCATCCGGCAACGGGCCTGCCGGAAGGAGCCCCTGGACGGGCAGTCCGTGGAACACATCAGCCGCATCTGGGAGCTCATCGGTTGCGGAGAGCAGTGCCTGACTTGAGCCCACGGGCGAGAGTCCCCCTCCCCGCCGGGTCCGACCCGGCCCCCGCCGGCCCCGTCAGACGGCGCTGCAGCCGCCGTCGACGGGGACGGCACCACCGGTGACGAAGGAGGCCTGATCGCTCAGCAGCCAGGCCGCGGCGCGCGCCACCTCGACCGGCTCGGCCAGCCGGGGCTGGATCGACCTGGCCACCGCCACCTGCTCCAACTGCGGTACCTGCCGCATGGCGTCCTCGATCAGCTCGGTGCGGGTGGTCCCGACGATCAGCGCGTTGACCCTGATGCCGCGCCCCCCGTACTCGGCCGCCGCGGCCCGGGTCAGACCGAGCACGGCGTGCTTGGCCGCGACGTAGGGGGAGACCGCGCCGGTGGCGAACAGGCTCGCGATGCTGGCGGTGTTGACGATGGACCCACCCGCCTCCTGACGCAGCATCACCGGGACCTGCTGCTTCAGGCAGTTCCACACGCCGCGCACGTTGACGTCCATGATCCGGTCGTAGACCGCGTCGTCCGTTTCGTGCAGCTCTGAGCCGATCGATCCCCAACCGGCGTTGTTGAAGGCGCTGTTCAGGCCGCCGAAGGCCTCCACCGCCGTGCCGACGGCCCGTTCGACGTCCGCCGTCGCCGTCACGTCCCCCGCCGCCACCTCGACCCGGCCGCCGGCGGAGCGGATCTCCCCGGCGAGCCGGTCGAGCAGCTCCTCGCGACGGGCCATCAGCACCACGGCCGCGCCCTCGGCGGCGAACAGCCGGGCGGCGGCCGCGCCTATCCCGCTGGACGCTCCGGTGATCATGACGGTCTTGCCCTGCAGCAGCCCCTGGCCGTGCTCCATGCGCTTCGCCCCCCTGCCCGCGGCGCCGACGGGCCCACGAGCCGGTCCTCGGTGTCCTCGAACTCGGATGTGGATCATTCTCCCGGGCCTGCCGCGAGCCGCACCAGTCGGGGCGGTCGACCATCCGGGAAACAGACCGTCGGCGGGGGCCGGGCCGGCGGGCGCTACTCCGGCCGCCCCCGGCACTCCGAGAGCTCGATCCGCTTGGCCGTGCCCGGCGTCGCGACGGCGGGCAGCAGGAGCTGCCAGAACTCCACGACGCGCTCCGGGAGATCGGCCCGCCTGGTCTCGATGAACGAGTGCATCTGAGCGCCCGTACACGCATAGACCACCAGGCGCGAAAGGGCCTGGATGTCGGTGCCGGCCCGCAACTCCCGCCTGCGCTGGGCGACGAGGAGGTCCTCCATGACGATCTCGGCCCACTGGCGGTGGGAGTTCTCGTCCGGGGAGTTGAACTGCTCCTGCTCCCAGACCAGTCGGGCCCCCGCCTGCAGGATCGGGTTGTCGAGGAGCTGGCAGGCCCAGGTGAGGGAGACGTCGACGACGCGCTGCAGCCCCTCCGAGGGGCGCGGGGTCACCACCCACTCGGGCTGCCGGAAGACGATCTCCCGGGCCAGCTCGCTCTTGTTCCTGAAGTGGAAGTACACCGCGCCCAGGGTCAGGCCCGCCTCGTCGGCGATCTTCACGACGCTGGTCCCGGAGAAGCCCTGTTCTCCGAAGAGCTTCGCGGCGGCCTGGATGAGGGCGGCCCGCGTCCGCTCGGCCCGCTCCTGCTTCACTGGGCGTCCCACCATGCGATACACCTCATGTTGCTTGATAAAGAAGAGTATTCTTCATTTTATAGGCTGGGGGGACGAGTTGCCTCGCTCCCGTCCTCCGCCACACTGACTCCGGGGGGAGACGGCTCATCATGGAGTCGCGTCCAACGATCGTTCAGCACACGGCCGCCACCCGGCCGGCGGCCGCGCCGGAGATACCGGTCCTCGTCGGCAAGTCCGTGGCGGGCGAAGCACTCGTCACCGGCTGGGGCGACGTCTGCGGCGCCACCCAGTGGGTCACGGTCCGATGGCCCCACGACCACCCCTTCTACGCCGAGGGCGGCCGCTACAGCCCCCTGCTGTTCACCGAGAGCGCCCGCCAGGCGCTCTCCGTCCTGAGCCATGCCGTGCACGGCATCCCGCTCGGGTACCGCTTCGGTCTGGAGCGTATCCGAACCTCCGTCAACTCGGACGAGCTGCGGACGACTTGTCGCCCGGCCGAGATCGATCTGCGCATCACGCACAGTTCGGTCACCCGCCGCCGGCTCGGCTCCGCCCACCTCGTCTCCCAGGTCGAGGCCCGGCGCGCCGGCCGCCACCTCGGGACGGCCGAACTGCACTACACCAGCCACCCGCCCGCCCTGTACGACCGGCTGCGCGGCCGCTACGCCGACGCCGGCGAGGCGTTCGCCCGGGCGATCCCGCTCACCCTGCCGGCCCCCGCCACCCTGGTGGGCCGCCTGCACCGGCGCGACGTCGTCATCTCGCCGACCGGCACGCCGGGCCACTGGCAACTGCGCGCCGACACCGGCCACCGGGTCCTCTTCGACCACCCGCACGACCACGTGCCGGGCATGGTCCTGCTGGAGGCCGTGGTCCAGGCGACCCGGGCCGCCCTGCCGCACCCGGCGGTCCCGGTCGCCTTCGACAGCACCTTCCTGCGCTACGTCGAGTTCGACCTGCCCTGCCTGCTGACCGTCGCCCCCGAGCCCCCCGACGCCGAGGGCCGCCCCCGCACCCGCGTCGACGCGACCCAGGCCGGCCGCCCCGTCTTCACCACCACCCTCACCACGGAACCCCGCCGGCCCTGACACCGACCGGGGGAGCGGGGGCGGGGCGGTGACCCGGCCGCCACCTACGGTGACGGCGGTCGGACCTCGCAACGTCGCCCACGACCGGCCGGACCGCGCGCCGGGCTTCGGCGCGGTCGTGTCGATCACCCGGTTCCGGACGGTTCTCGGCCGCGCGCGGGCGCCCGCCGACCGGGCGCCTGGGGCCGCCGCGGTGGGGAAATCCCTGCTCGGGTGGGTCCGGCTGAGAGGCCAAAATGGCTCAAAGCTAGCATGTAGGCATTCGCCTAGCTCGAAAGATGGACCTGTGACTGTCAACGAAGACGTGTTCACTAACTGGATGAACCGCGAGGAGATCGCGGAGTCGATGATCCCGATCATCGGGAGGCTGCAGCGGGAGCGGGACGTCACCGTTCTGTTGCACAGCCGTTCCCTGGTGAACAAGTCGGTGGTCAGCATCCTCAAGACCCACCGGTTCGCCCGCCAGATAGCCGGTGAGGAGCTCTCGGTCACCGAGACGCTGCCCTTCCTGCAGGCGCTCACCGCGCTGGATCTCGGCCCTTCCCAGATCGACATCGGCATGCTCGCCGCGACCTACAAGGCCGATGACCGCGGTCTGTCGGTGGCGGAGTTCACCGCGGAGGCGGTGGCCGGTGCCACGGGTGCGAACAAGCTGGAGCGTCGCGGGTCGCGCGACGTCGTGCTGTACGGGTTCGGCCGCATCGGCCGGCTGCTGGCGCGCCTGCTCATCGAGAAGGCGGGCTCGGGCAACGGCCTGCGGCTGCGTGCCATCGTCGTCCGCAAGGGTGCGGGCGACGACCTGGTGAAGCGCGCCTCGCTGCTGCGGCGCGACTCGATCCACGGCCAGTTCAACGGCACGATCACCGTCGACGAGGCGAACAACAAGATCATCGCCAATGGTCACGCGATCACGGTGATCTACTCCGACGACCCGACGAAGGTGGACTACACCGAGTACGGGATCAAGGACGCCATCCTGATCGACAACACCGGCCGGTGGCGGGACCGCGAGGGGCTCTCGAAGCACCTGCGCCCCGGTATCGAGAAGGTCGTCCTGACCGCGCCGGGCAAGGGCGACGTCCCGAACATCGTCCACGGCGTGAACCACGACATGATCAAGCCGGACGAGCAGATCCTGTCCTGCGCGTCCTGCACCACGAACGCGATCGTCCCGCCGCTGAAGGCGATGGCGGACGAGTACGGCGTCCTGCGCGGCCACGTGGAGACCGTCCACTCGTTCACCAACGACCAGAACCTGCTGGACAACTACCACAGCTCGGACCGCCGGGGCCGTTCGGCGCCGCTGAACATGGTCATCACCGAGACCGGTGCCGCCTCCGCCGTCGCGAAGGCGCTGCCCGACCTCGACGCGAAGATCACCGGCAGCTCGATCCGGGTCCCCGTGCCGGACGTGTCGATCGCGATCCTCAGCCTGCGCCTCGGTCGCGAGACCACCCGCGAGGAGGTCCTCGAGTACCTCCGGGACGTGTCGCTGACCTCGCCGCTGCGGCGCCAGATCGACTTCGTCACCGCCCCCGACGCGGTGTCGAGCGACTTCATCGGCTCGCGCCACGCCTCGATCGTGGACGCCGGCCCGACCATGGTCGACGGCGACAACGCGATCCTCTACCTGTGGTACGACAACGAGTTCGGCTACTCGTGCCAGGTCATCCGCGTCGTCCAGTACGTCTCCGGCGTGGAGTACCCGACCTACCCGGCTCCGGCGCACTGACCCCGGTGCGCCGACCGGGCGACCGGACCCCGGTTCGCTGACCCCGGTCCGGACCCGGACGGAGGCCTGCCCCACCTCGGTGGGGCAGGCCTCCGCCGCGTTCCGCCCGGCTGCTCAGACGCGGCCGGCGGCCTTCTGGGTACGTCGGGCGAGGGAGTCGACGACCACCGCGGCCAGCAGCACGGCACCGGTGATCATGAACTGGATGGCGTTGCTCAGGCCCTCGATGTTCATGCCGGACTGGATCGAGCCGATCACCAGCGCACCGAGCAGGGCCGACCAGGTCTTGCCGCGCCCGCCGAAGAGGCTGGTGCCGCCGATGACGGCGGCCGCGATGGCGTTCATCAGGAGGTTGCCGCCGCCGGAGGTCTGGCTGGCGGACTGGATCTGGGCGGCCAGGAAGAGGCCGCCGATGCCCGCCATGGTGGAGCAGATGATGAAGACGCTGATCCGGATCCACGAGATGTTGATACCGGCGCGGCGGGCACCCTCGATGTTGCCGCCGAGCGCGAAGATCTGGCGTCCGTAGGTGGTGCGGCGCAGCACGAAGTCCAGCACCACGATGAAGATCAGGAAGATCAGCAGGGCGAGCGGCAGCCCCTTGTACTGGTTGAGGGTGTACGCGGCGAGGAACGCGACGACGGCCAGGGCCGTCGTCCGCAGCACCAGGTCGGCCACCGGCCGGTAGGGCACGCCGGCCGCCCGCCGCCGTCTCGCGTCGGCCAGTGAGGCGCCGACGTACAGCAGCACGCCGACGGCGGCGGCGCCGTAGGCGGCGATCTGCTGGCTGTAGATGGTGCTGTAGAGGCGGGAGACGATGTCCGTGCCGGGGAGGTTGACGGTGCCGCTGGCGCCGAGCACCTGCAGCATCGCGCCGTTCCAGCCGAGGTTGCCCGCGAGGGTGACGACGAAGGCCGGCACGCCGACCTTGGCGAAGAACAGGCCCTGGATCAGGCCGACGAGCGCGCCGCCGATGATGGCGGAGATCAGCGCCACCCACTGGTTGACCCCGTGGGTGACGTCGAGGACGGCGTAGATCGCCGCGCACAGGCCGCTGACCGAGCCCACCGAGAGGTCGATCTCGCCGAGCAGCAGCACGAAGACCACGCCGATGGCGATCATGCCGGTGCCGACGATCTGCTGCGACAGGTTGGAGAGGTTCTGGGCGGAGAGGAAGGTGCTGTCCAGGCTGCCGAAGACGGCCCAGATGACGATCAGCGCCAGGACGACCGGCAGCGAGCCGAGTTCGCCGCTGCTCACCCGCCGCCGGAACTCGCCGAGGTAGCCCTTGAGGCCCTCCTGGCGGACGATCAGCCGCGGGTCCACGACCGGGGTCGCCGACGCCGCCACCGGGACGGGGGCGTTGACGCCGCCCTTGGGCATGCTGTCCTCGGGCAGGGGGTGGTGGCGGCGGCCTTCGTCGCCGCCCGGAATGTTGTCGGTCACTGGGAGCCCTCCGTGCCGCGGGCCTGTCGGCGGGTCACCGCGTTGTCCGTGGCACCGGTGATGGCCGAGATGATCTGTTCCTGGTTGGTGGCGCGCCGGTCGAAGACGCCGTTGTTGCGGCCGAGGCGCAGGACCGCGACGGTGTCCGCGACCGCCATCACGTCCGCCATGTTGTGGCTGATCAGGATCACGCCGAGGCCCCGGTCGCGGAGCCGCTCGACGAGGTCCAGGACCTGCGCGGTCTGCTCGACGCCGAGGGCGGCGGTCGGCTCGTCCAGCATCACGACCTTGGGCGAGCCGATCAGCGCGCGGGCGATCGCCACCACCTGGCGCTGGCCGCCGGAGAGCGAGGCGATCGGGATCCGCACGCTGGGGATGCGGATGGAGAGGGTGTCGAGCAGCTCGCGCGAGCGCTTCTCCATCTCGACCTCGTCGAGGACGGCGAAGCGCTTGATCTCGCGGCCCAGGAAGAGGTTCCCGACGACGTCGAGGTTGTCGCAGAGCGCGAGGTCCTGGTAGACGGTGGCCACGCCCAGGTGCTGGGCGTCCTGGGGGCGGTGGATGGACACCGGGTGGCCCTGCCACTCGATGACGCCCTCGTCCGGCTGGTGCACGCCGGCGATCGCCTTGACCAGGGTGGACTTGCCGGCGCCGTTGTCCCCGACCAGCGCCAGCACCTCACCGGTGTGCACCTCCAGCTCGATGTCGGTGAGCGCCTGTACGGCGCCGAACCGTTTGGAGACCCCGCGCAGGGCCAGCACGGTCTCACCTGCCACAGTGACCAACTCCCTTGCCCCGCCTCCTGGGGAGGCGGGGCATCTTCGCTTCGGCGGGGCATCTTCGGCTTCGGCTTCGGCTTCCGGTCCGGGGCGTCTCGGGCTTCGGGGCGCCCCGGACCGCGCGGCGGCCCGCGGTGGTTACGTGAGGCCGGCCTGGGCGCAGGCGGCGGCGTAGTCCGGCGTGCAGATCTGCGGGACGGTGTAGAGGCCGTCGGCGACCACCGTGGTCTTGATGTTGTCCTTGGTCAGCACGACCGGGGTGATCAGGTCGGCCGGCACCTTGTTGCCGCTGCCGTTGGTCACCGTCACCGGTACCAGCTCGGGCGCGGGGGTCTTGCCCTCGGCGAACGCCACCGCCATCCGCGCGGCCGCGTCGGTCTCCGGCTTGAACGGCTTGTAGATCGACATCGTCTGGGTGCCCGCCAGGATCCGCTGCACGGCGTCCAGCTGGGCGTCCTGGCCGGTCAGCGGCACGCTGAGGCCGGCCGCCTTCAGGGCGGTCGCGATACCGGCGGCCATGCCGTCGTTGGCCGAGTAGACGCCGACGACGTTCGGCGCGCCGATCGCGGTGATCGCCGCGGAGGCCTCCTGGTTGGCGTTGTTCGGGTCCCAGTTCGGCGTGTCGTACTCCTTGCCGATCTTGAGCTTCCCGTCGATCGCGCTGTGCGCGCCGGCCTTGAAGTCGGCCGCGTTGGGGTCGGTCGGCGAACCGTTGATCATGATGATCGACCCGGAGTTCGCCTTGTCGCCGACGGCCGCCACCAGGGCCTGCCCCTGCAGCTCGCCGACCTTCTTGTTGTCGAACGACACGTAGGAGTCGACCGGCCCCTGCGCCAGGCGGTCGTACGCGATCACCTTCACGCCCGCGTCGTGCGCCTTCTGGACGGAGGACTGGATCGACTTGGAGTCCACCGCGTCCAGGATCAGTACCTTGTCGCCCTTGGTCAGCGCGGTGTCCACCTGGGTCTGCTGGGTGGTCGCGTTCTCGTTGGCGTTGTAGTAGTCGATCTGCGCGTTCGGCGCCAGTTCCTTGATCTTCTGCTCGATCAGCGGGCGGTCGAACTGCTCGTACCGGGTCGTCTTGGTCTCCGGCAGCAGCAGGCCGATCTTGATCGCTCCTCCACCGCTCGCGGCCGCGCTGCCCGAGGACGTGCCGCCGGACGACTCCTTGGCGCTGCTGCACGACGCCAGGCCCATTCCGACGGTTACCACTGCGGCCACCGCGACGACGCGGCGAAGCCCGATGCTCATGAGGATGCCTCTCCGGTTGAGTCCACCCCCGCCTCCGAGTCTGTGAACACCGGGCCCCCGGCACGATCCGGACTGCGCCGAACGGGTGGGGCGCGCACCCGTTCGGCGCAGCGGCGCGCTTCGGCGGGGCGTCGGGGCGTCGGCGGCGGTGCGTCGGGGCGTCGGTGTCGGGACGGCGGGCGGGTCGGGCGGGTCGGGCGGGGCGGCCGGGTCGGGCGTGGTGACGGCCGGGTGGCCGGCGGCGGGCGATCGGGGGCCGCGGTGCGGTCGGGGCGCCGGCGCGGAGGCGTCGGCGCGGGGCCGCGGCGAGGCCCCGGAGGTGTCGCGGCGGGGTGCCGGCGGCCGCGCCCGGCGACCCCGCGGGGATGTTGGACGGCTGTTCACCCCCGTGTGACCTGCTGCTTCCCGGCGGGCCCCGGCCGAGGCGGTCGAATGATCATGGAGGGGCCCGGGGGCGGGCGGAGGGCGTCCCAGCTCACGGACGACCGGCCGAATGGTCTATACCAATGAGGTACTGTGGCCGCGGAGCTGTCAGAAACACGGCTGTGGGGGCCTCATGACTGTCCAACACCTTCCTCAACCTCCGTCCGATCAGGAGCTGTACTGGTACTTCGGACCACAGCGCCGCTGGGTGCTGGTTCTCACCTCGCTGGCCTTCGTCTTCACCGCGGCGACCATGTTCACCTTCTCGCTGCGGACCCCGGCCCTCTGGGGCTTTCTCGCCGTCCTCGCGCTCAACGTCGTCGCGCTCGCGCTCTCCTCGGTCAACAGCCTCCGCCAGCGGCGGCTGACCAGGCAGTCGCACGAGGTCCTGGTGCACGCCTGGAACCCCGGTGAGCTGCCGACCGTCGACCTCTACCTGCCGACCTGCGGCGAGCCGCTCGACGTCCTGGAGAACGCCTACCGGGCCGTCCGGGAGCTCGACTGGCCGGGCGCGCTGACCGTCTGGGTGCTCGACGACGCCGACCGCGCGGAGGTCGCCGCCCTGGCGGCCGCGCACGGCTACGAGTACGTGGTGCGACCCGACCGCGGGCACCTCAAGAAGGCGGGCAACCTCAACCACGCGCTCACCCTGAGCGGCGCGGAGTACATCGCCATCCTGGACGCCGACTTCGCGCCCAGGCCGGACTTCCTGCGGCACCTGGTGCCGTACTTCGCCGACGCCCGGATCGGCATCGTGCAGAGCCCGCAGTGCTTCGACACCGACGAGTCGATGGACTGGATCCAGCGCGCCGCCGGCTCGGCGCAGGAGTGGTTCTTCCGCTGGATCCAGCCCTCCCGGGACGCCAGCGACGCGGCGATCTGCTGCGGCAGCAACGCGGTCTACCGGCGCGCGGCGATCGACGCGGCCGGCGGCTTCGCCCGGCTCGACCACAGCGAGGACCTCTTCACCGGCCTCGGCCTGTACGAGCAGGGGTTCCGCACGCTCTACGTCCCGGTCCTGGTCGCCAAGGGCACCTCGCCCGACAACCTCGCCTCCTACGTCAACCAGCAGTACCGCTGGGCGATGGGCAACCTGCACCTGCTCGGCTCGCCCGTCCTGAAGCGGATCCGGGCGCCCTGGCGGATGCGGCTCTGCTTCTACGAGGGCGTCGTCGGATACCTGGCCGCCGCGGTGAACCTCTTCGTGGCACCGCTGCCGCCGCTGGTGATGATGTTCTGGTACCCGGACCAGATCCGGCCCTGGCACGTCCTGCCGCTGCTCGCGCCGCTCTGGCTCTGGCACGTCCTGCTGCCCCGGATCAGCCGGACCCGCTGGCGGATCGAGGTGATCCGCTCCAACGTGCTGATGAGCGTGGCCGCCGGCGCCGCCTTCTGGCACACCCTGCGCGGCCGCAGCGCGGCCTGGGTGCCCACCGGCGCGGGCCGGGCCAAGCCGGGCGGCCTGGCCCGCCAGGTGGTCCTGGTCTCGCTCGGCTGGCTCTGCGCCTCCGTCGGCGCCGCCGCCGCGGGCCTCGCGCTGGCGGTGGCCCGCAACGGCTGGGAGCCCAACTGGGGCCTCGGCCTCTACCTGGCCGTGCAGTGCCAGATCGGCCTCCCGCTGATCCGCGACCTGGTCGGCGAGCTCCGCCCGGCCGGCGGGAAGGGCACGGCCGAACCGGTCCGCCCCGGCGCGCTGCGGCGGCTGCTGTCCCGGCGCCCGGCGCGCACCGGCATGCTGCCCCGGCGCTGGCCCGAAGCGCTGGCCGCCACCGCCACCCTCGTGCTCACCGCCCTGCTCGCCTCCGGCTGGGTCCGCCCGATGCTGCCCTGGCTGGGTTGAAAGGTCGTCACACCGATGTCCCCGACCACGGGTCCGGACCTGCTTCCGGACACCTACACCATCCCCGGCCCGCCGCGCGGCGGCTCCGGCTCCCGGGGCTCCGGCGCGCGGGCGTCCGGCAGCCCGGGGCCGACGCCCCGCCCGGCCGTCTTCCGTCCCGACATCGAGGGCCTGCGCGCGGTGGCGGTGCTCGCGGTGCTCGCCTTCCACGCCTCCGTACCCGGCCTGGCCGGCGGCTTCGTCGGCGTCGACGTCTTCCTCGTCGTCTCCGGCTACCTGATCACCGGCCTGCTGGTGCGCGAGGCCGTCACCACCGGCCGGGTCCGGCTGGGGGAGTTCTTCTCCCGCCGGGCGCGCCGGCTGCTGCCCTCCGCCGCGGTGGTGCTCGGCGCGGTCGCGCTGGCCGGCGCCTGGCTGACCGTCCCGCTGCGCCGCGCCGACCTGGAGCACGACGTGCTCGCCTCGGCGCTGTCCGTCGCCAACTGGCGCTTCGTCTCCCAGCAGACCGACTACCTCGCGGCCGGCCGCGACCCCAGCCCACTGCTGCACTTCTGGTCGCTCGCGGTGGAGGAGCAGTTCTACCTTTTCTGGGCCCCGCTGGTCGCGCTGCTCGTGTTCCTGGCGGCCCGGGCGGTCCGCCGCGGCCGGGCCGTCCGGACGGCGGCGGCCGTCGTCGCCGGGGCGCTGACCCTCGGCTCCTTCGCCCTGTCGCTGCACTGGACGCGGGACTCGGTCTCGCTCGCCTACCTCGGCACGCCCTCCCGGGTCTGGCAGTTCGGGGTCGGGGCGCTGCTCGCCCTGCTGCCCTGGCACCGGCTGCGCGGACCGCGCCCGCTGCGCCTGCTCACCGGCTGGGCCGGTCTGCTGGCCATCGGCTGGTGCGTCGTCGCCTACGACGCCGGCACCCCCTACCCGGGGTACGCCGCGCTCGTCCCGACCCTCGCCACCGCCGCGATCATCCTCGCCGGGACGCCCGACCGGCAGGGCGGCCGGCCGACCGTCGCCCCCGGCCACGGGGTGGACCGGCTGCTGGGCCTGCGCGCCCCGCGCGCGATCGGCCGGCTCTCCTACAACCTCTACCTGTGGCACTGGCCGGTGCTGGTGCTCACCGAGGCCAGGTTCGGGACGCTCGGCTGGCCGGCCAAGGTGGCGCTGAGCGCCGCCGCCGCACTGCCCGCCGCGGCGGTGCTGCGCTGGATCGAGCGGCCGCTGCGCCGCAGCCGGACCGTCTCCGAACTCCCCAGGCGAGGGCTCTCGTTGGGGCTCACCGCGGTGATCGTCCCGGTGGTGCTGGCGCTGGTCGTCGGCACCGGGACGCTGCGGCTGCTCGGCCCGGCCGGCCCGGTCGACCTGCTCGGCCTGCCGCCCGGCTCGCCCGACGGCACCTCGCTGCTGGTGCGCACCGCCACCGCGCCGAAGAGCGGCCCGGTCGTCCCGGCCGCTGCCCAGGCGCGCAAGGACTTCCCGCCCGACGGCGAGTGCGAGGTGGCGCCGAGCGCCGTCACCAGCCCCGCCTGCCTGTTCGGCGAGACCACCAGCCCGGACCGGATCGTCCTGCTCGGCGACTCGCACGCCGGCCAGTGGTTCTCCCCGGTGCTCGCCATCGCGGCCCAGCGCCACTGGGCGCTGGAGGAGCTGGTCAAGCAGGGCTGCCCGCTGCCGGAACTCGACGTGGTCAACCCGCAGTTGGGCCGGGCCTACTGGGAGTGCGACAGCTGGCGGGCGGCGAGCCTGGAGCGGCTGCGGAACGGGCCGAAGCCCAAGCTGATCGTCGTCTCCGCGCTCAACCGCTACACCGACGACCGCCGGCTCCTGCTCGACGGCTGGGAGAGGACGCTGGCGCCGCTGCGCGCGCTCGGCGTGCCGATCGTCTACCTCCAGGACACCCCGATCCCCGGGACGGACGTCCCGGCCTGCGTCTCCGGGCACACCGAGGACCCGGCCGCCTGCGAGTTCCCGCGCGCCCGTGCGCAGTGGCCCGACCCGCTCGCCGAGGAGATCGCGGCCGGGCGGGTGCCCGGCGTCCGCTCGGTCGAGCTGAACTCGGTGCTCTGCCCCGGTGCGGGGCGCAGCTGCCCGGCCGTCCTGGAGCGCATCCTGCTCTACCGGGACGACGCGCACCTGACCAACGTCGCGGCCGTCGTGCTCACGCCCCGGCTCGAACGGCTGCTGACCGAGGCCGGACTGGTGCCCGCCGTCGCCGCCCCCGCCGTCGCCGCCCCCGCCGGGCCCGGCAAGGCCGGCGCCGACGGCTGGACGGCGGTGCTGCGGGACGACTTCGACGGCCCGGCCGGCAGCCGCCCCTCCGCCGACCACTGGCAGTACGACCTCGGCACCTGCTACCCGGGCTGCCCGGCGCCCCAGTGGGGCACCGGGGAGATCGAGACGATGACCGACTCGACCGCCAACGTCCGCCTCGACGGCCGGGGCGCGCTGGAGATCGTGCCCACCCTGGAGAACGGCCGCTGGAGCTCGGGCCGGATCGAGTCCCGCCGGTCCGACCTCGCGCCGCCGCCCGGCGGGGTGCTGCGGATCGAGGCCTCGATCGCCCTGCCCGACGTCACCGGACCGGCCGCCGCGGGCTACTGGCCGGCCTTCTGGACCCTCGGCTCCGGGCTGCGCGACGGCTACACCGGCTGGCCCGCGATCGGCGAGCTGGATGTGATGGAGCAGGTCAACGGCCGTGACACGGTGTTCGGCACGATGCACTGCGGCACCCTGGACGGCGGACCCTGCCAGGAGCCGAAGGGCCTCGGTTCGGGTGACCAGTTCTGCGGCGCGGACTGCCGCACCGGCTTCCACCGGTACGCGGTCGAGGTCGACCTCACGGCCGGCGCCGAGCAGGTCCGCTGGTACCTCGACGGCCGCGAGTACCACCGGGTGACGGCCGCGCAGATGGACCGTGCGACGTGGGACAAGGCCGTCAACCACGGGCTGTTCCTGATCCTGAACGTCGCCGTCGGCGGCAACCTGCCCGCGGCGCTCGGCGGCTCACCCGGACCGGCCACCGAGCCAGGCCACCCGATGCGGGTGGACTACGTGGCGGTCTCGACCAGGGGCGGCGCCCGCCCCTGATCCCGGAACGGCCGAGGGCCGTCCCCGCCCGTGGGGGGCGGGGACGGCCCTCGGCGCGTCCAGGGGCCCGCCGCGCTCCGGCGGTGGGCGGTTCGGGTGACGCGCGGCGGTGTGTCCGGGCTGCGCGCGGGCCCGGCGGCGGTGGCCGCTGTGTATACGTGGCAGTCGGGTCCGACCCGCACTGACCGCTTCGGAAGGGATGGCCATGACCCAGTCGCATGCCAGGGCCGCGAAGACCATCGACGAGGTCGTCGGGCGGATGCGGGCGATCGAGGCCCGGCTGGACCCGGGGGACGGCGTGGCCGCCTTCAACCGGATGTACCTGCGGGTCCTCGACCTGGTCGGCGGACACCTGGCCGCGGGCTCCTTCCAGGACCGGGCGTTCGCCGAGGACCTGGAGGTGGCCCTCGCCACCATGTACCTCGACGCGGTCGACTCCGCCGGCACGGGCCGCCCGGCCGACGAGGCCTGGCAGCCGCTGTTCGAGGCCCGGGGCGACCGGGCCGTCCGGCCGATCCAGTTCGCCTTCGCCGGGATGAGCGCACACCTCAGCCACGACCTCCCGCTGGCCCTGGTCGCCACCTGCATCGAGCGCCGCACCACGCCGGACACCCCGCCCGTGCACGCCGACCACCTCAGGGCCGCCGAGCTGCTCGAACAGGCGGAGGCCGAGGCCCGGGCGTCCTTCGAGGCGCAGCTCGGCACACCGGACGCCCGGGCCGCCGAGTCCCTGCAGCACCTGGTCGGCAGCTTCTCGGTGGCCCGCGCCCTGGACGCCGCCTGGGCCACCACCCAGACGCTCTGGCACGAGCGCAATCTGCGGCCCTTCCACGACGCCACCCTGGCCGCCGTCACCGGCGGCGCGGTGCTGGCCGCGCGCCTGCTGCTCACCCCGGTCCTGCCCCCGGTCGAGCCGCCGGTCGACGAGGGCTGACCCGGCTCCCGCGCGGTCGGCCCAGCCCGACGGGCGGCGCCCCGGCACTGCGGCTGGACTGGTGGGCGACCGCCTCCTCCGAAAGGGCCCGCCGATGTCCACCTCGCCCCGCCGCTACGACGACCTGAACGCCCTGGTCGTCAACTGCACCCTGAAGCGCTCGCCCGAACGCAGCCACACCCAGGGCCTGATCGACGTCAGCACCGGGATCATGCAGCGCCAGGGCGTCCAGGTCGACGTGCTCCGGGCGGTCGACCACGACATCGCCACCGGCGTCTGGCCCGACATGACCGAGCACGGCTGGGAGACCGACGACTGGCCGGTGCTCTACAGCCGGGTGATGGCGGCCGACATCCTCGTGCTGGCCGGACCGATCTGGCTCGGCGACAACTCCTCGGTGACGAAGCAGGTGATCGAGCGGCTCTACTCCTGCTCCTCGCTGCTCAACTCCGAGGGCCAGTACGCCTACTACGGGCGGGTCGGCGGCTGCCTGATCACCGGGAACGAGGACGGCGCGAAGCACTGCGCGATGAACGTGCTCTACAGCCTCCAGCACCTCGGCTACACCATCCCGCCGCAGGCCGACGCCGGCTGGATCGGCGAGGCCGGCCCCGGCCCGTCCTACCTCGACCCCGGCTCCGGCGGGCCCGAGAACGAGTTCACCAACCGCAACACCACCTTCATGACCTGGAACCTGCTCCACCTCGCCCGGATGCTCAAGGACGCCGGCGGCATCCCCGCCCACGGCAACCAGCGCTCCGAGTGGGACGCCGGCTGCCGCTTCGACTTCGAGAACCCCGAGCACCGCTGACGGCACGGAGCTGCCAACTGCGCGGACAGCCCACAACGCCTACGCTGCGCCCGCTCGGTGGAGCGGATCACAGGCGGCGGCGAGACAGCAGGTGATCAGGGCATGAGCTCGCCGTACGCGGCGAGCAGTGCGCGCAGTCGGAGAGCCTGGTAGTCGGTGTGACCTTGCCGCTTGCTCTTGTTGTTCCTCTTCCACACCCCAAGCCGTCGCTCGGTCTTGTCGGCTGCGTGCGCTTTTGGCATTCGGCCGTGTTCGGCGGCCCAGTCGCTGAGCTCGGCCAACGCGGTGTTCCAGGAGTCTTCCTGTGGCGTCCACACCCACCCCGGCAGGGCCTCCAGGATGGCTGTGCGTTCCGCGTCGTAGGTGACACGCCGGTTCCGGAAGGAGTTGATCCAGACGCCGATCTTGTGCGCACCCCACTCTTCTCGCTGCTTGATGCTGCCGACGCTCCGAGAAGTCTCGGTGGCAAAGGCCTGAAGGGCCGCCACCTTCGCCAGGAACCCCTCCTCGTAAGGGTTCCAACTCCAGCCTGGTATCGAGGACAGGCCTTCGAGCTTCCATAAAGGCAGTTCATTGCCCTGATCGACCAACCGCTGGCGAGCGGTACGGATGTTGTTGGCCCAGACGGTTGCCTCGTGTGCTTCCATCGCCTCGCCCTCGCCCTCATCGAGGACGGCGGCTCGGTAGCGATCAAGCTGCCGGCGGAAGGATGCATCGCTGGCATTCTCGGTCGACCACGAGGCGATGGCGGACAGGCGTCGAGAGCGTTCAGTCTCCAGACCGCCGCCGACTGCCAAGGTCCGCTGCTTTCGGACCCATCGGGCCAGATCGACGCCAGCAACCGAGACTTCCCGATCGCTTGGATAGCAATGACCCTCGACGGCCTCGTAGTCGACGAGCGCGGCGAACATCCGCGCCCAACGCTCTTTGAACAGGTTCCGTTCGACACGGAGCGCCGTCTCCCCGAGACGGTTGGTGATCCACCGCTTGGCCAGAGCTCGGTTCTGCGGGCCGGCGAAGGAGGCCTCCCGGTAGCGATCGGCTTCAACGCACTCCACCAGGCCCAGTCCGGCCAGGTGGTCGAGGACATCGGCGGCGGCGTCCTCGGCCGCAGCCTGGAACCCGACAACGACATCGAACGCAGCATCCAGCGGCACCAGCTCCGCCTCGCGGATCCGCACTACTGTCAACCCCGCAGCGCGCAGCCGTGCGGCCTTGGAGGCATCCTTGTCCTCGTTGCCCCTGTGCCACCAAACTCCGTCGAACTCCAACACAAGCATCGGATTGCCGTTCTCGTCGAGAACCACCATGTCCACAGCTGTGTTGCGGCTGTCGACATCAGGTACGTGCTTGCGGTCCGGATCGATGCGCAACACGGTCGCGAGCTCAGCCTTCAGCAGCAGCTCCTGTACGGAGGTCCCTATCAGGCGACAATCAGGGCATGTCTTGGTGCCGTTGCCCTTCCTGCCGCCGGTGAAGGCGTTCACAATCCGTTTGAAGGAGGGATGTGCGGGGATGACATCGCACTTCCACCACGCCACATCGTTGCTGCCGACTGGAAGTTGCTCTGCGGTGATGCCGGAGCGCGCGGTGTCCAGCCTCGGAACGTCATCCGGATAGAGGTCCGAGAACCGATTGGTGGAAGAGATCCGGTGGCCGGAGCAGAAGGGGCATCCCCGGCCGCGTCCGTCATCCTGCCAGCGGTGGTCTTCAGCCTCCGAACAGACTCGCATGCCTTCAGCATTCGTCGTGATCAAGTAGTCCTCCCAGGAATGTCGGCTCATCATCTGAGTGAGTCGGCGCTGCGATGTTGCATATCGGTTCCCGCTGACACCGCGAGTGATTCTCACCTGGGCCGGATGGTCTCGCCACTACAACTCCGGGAACTGGTCGGGACGGAGGCGGCTCGAGTTTCGTGACCCTGTACCGACCCGCAGAGGGGCGGGGAGTCTCCAGCCGTGCAGGGCCCGGTGCTGCATACGGCGACTCGAGGGTGCGCAGCGCACCTGCTCTGTGAGAGACAGTTGTGCCATCCGTCGTCAGGCATGCCGGTTCTCGCGTAAGTACCGGGTCTCGCAAGGGCGGAGAGGTATGTCGTGCAGTCGACACATGTGGCGGGCGACCGGAGTTCCAGCAGGCTCAGGGCGGCTCACGAGCGGAAGCGTTTGACCGGCGAGACCCTGGAAGCTGCTCTCGCCGGCCTCGGGCGAGGCAACGTCATCGCCCTCGACACCCGTTCTCCCGGCCAGCGTTCGCTGAGGGCGCTCCTCGCACTCGGGCTCTTCAACGACGGGCCCATCGGTGGGCGCGTCGGTGCCTGAGGGTGGAGTCGGCTCAGCGCCTACGATCCGGTGATGTCGCCGCGCTGGGACGACCTGGTGATCGTTGTCGAGCGCGCGCCGGACAACGTGGCCGACCTGCTGGTGTCGAAGCGGGACATGATGTCCCTTCACGTGCAGGGAGGGGATCTGAGGGAACGGGGTTTCCTTCGATGGTCGAGTTCCCGTTGGCCTTGATGGAAGGCCTCCCTGTATGGATGCGGGCGGCATTGGTGACGTTGATCATTCTGAGTGTCCTGGCGCTGCTTATCCTGGACCGTCTGATCCCGCAGAACTCGCGGGACCGGCTGTCCTGGTGGCGAGTCATCCTGCGGTACCTCCGCGAGCGCGCCGACCTTCGGCGCACGGCATCCCGCAAGGAGCGAACCTTCGGCAGGCATCGGGTCTGAGATGTAGAAGGCCTTCACGGGCGAGGCGGAGAGCCTGCTGGCCTGGGCCAGGAGTTCGCCACCCTAAGACGGCGAACGGCGCACGCCGCAGACGGTGGTGGTCCAGCTCGATCTGAGACTGCCATGTTCGCCTACCCGGGGCAGCCGCCGCCGGCGGCGCGGGAGGCCATCGGGTTGAAGTCCTGGCGCTGGAGACCAGGCATCCCGGTCAGGATGTACTGCCCGAACTCCCGGCCGAGGACTGCCTGCCGGATCTCGTTGCTCACACCTCCGAGGCTCCTCGGAGGTGTGGACGAACCGATCAGCGGGGCAGGAACCGGCTGGGCTCGCCATGCCAGGAGATGCTGAGGGAGTCGCGGGCCCGGGTCGTCGCGACGAAGAGCAGGGCCCGGGCCTTCCGGAGCTCGCGCTGGTAGCGGGCGTGGTCGCTCTTCCGGTACTGCTCGATGAAGGCACGGGGGAGGATGCCGTCGCTGGCTGCGGCGATGGCGAGCCGCTGGTATTCGAGGCCCTTGAAACGGTGCATGGTCCCGACGTGGACTTCGCCTTCGCCGCGGGCGCCGTCCTTGGTGAGCTCGGCGCAGGTGATGCCGGCGGTGGTGGTCAGGTAGTACATGACCTCATTGACCTTGTTGCGGTCCGCGACGCAGACGGCGATCAGCCCACGGGCATCGCGTGTGGTGCGGCCGGTGCTGTCTGTGGTCAGCTCGGTGCGCCAGGCCTGGAGGGTCTCGGCCAGGGCAGAGAGTTCCTCGGCCCAGGTCGGGTGTCCGCTCAGGATGGGCTCGGGCCCGCTGAGGACCGAGCGGAAGCCCGCGAGGTTGTCCTTGCCGTCGTCGAGGTCGTCGAACTCGACGTCCCGTCCGGTGACGACAGTGATGGCCTTGTTGAGGATCTCCTTAGTGGTGCGGTAGCTGAGGGTCAGTCGGCTGGCACGGCCCCGGATGTGGATCCCGACCGCGCCGAGAGAGACCTGGTTGTCGTAGATCCGCTGGTGAGTGTCACCGGCGATGAAGAGATCGTCGGGGCCCTCGGCGACCATCGCGCGCAGCATCTTCCAGTGCGCGGGGCTGAGGTCCTGCGCCTCGTCGACGACGATGTGACGGAAGCGGTGGCGCAGGTACTGCATGCCCGATCCGGCGTCGCGGTGGATGAGGTCCTGGGCGCCGATCTCGTCCTTGTACTCGGCGCGGGCACGGATCTTGGTGGCACGCCCGATCTCGAAGCGGGCCGCGCGTTCGGCGGCCTGGCTCCAGGTCTCCAGGTTCAGCTTGTCGAGACGGGCGGTGTAGTGCTCCAGCAGCTTCCAGACGGCGCTGCGCTCCGCGCGGTTCAGCGGCCGGCCGCGTCCGGCCCGGCGGGCCTGGAGATAGGCGGTGCGGGTCGGCACCGCCTGGCCGAGTACGACCTGCTCCCACTCCTCCAGCAGGAACTCGGGTTCCCAGGTGCGTTCGTCGATCTCCATGAGGAGGTCCCGCAGCTCCCGCAGCGCGACCTGGTTGTCCACGCGGTTGCGCGTGCGGCCGGAGAGGCTGTTCTCGGCCAGCACCCGTGCGGTGAGCTGGTCGATGTGGGCGACCTCGACACGGGCGAGCTGCTCGGGTTCCAGCAGGGAGGTGAGCCGGGCCCGTAGGTCGGTGGTGAGGTTCTTGGTGAAGGTGGTGAGCAGGATCGGCTTGTCCTGGCCGGGCGGCAGTTTTGCGGCGAGGTGGGCGACACGGTGGAGGGCGACGACGGTCTTGCCGGTGCCCGGTCCACCCGAGACCCTGGCCGCGCCGCTGTAGACCCGGTCGACCAGGCGGGCCTGGGTGGGGTGGAGGAAGACCCGCCAGGCGCGGAAGTCGCCCTCCTCGATCGCGGCGCGCAGGACATCGTCCGAGGTGACCACGGTGACGGTGGTGCGGGCCAGGGCCGCGTCGAAGTCCTCGGGGTTGGGTCGCTGGTCCAGCTGTACCGGCGCGGTGATCTCGCGGCGGACGTCGTCCAGCGGGATACCGGCGGCGAGGCCGTAGAGCACGTCCTTGGTGAGCAGCGGGGCGCCCTGGACGAGCTGGTCGAGCTCTTCGCTGGTGGTGACGAGCAGGGCCAGCTCGATCAGGGCCCCGGTGACGCCCAGCTCGCGAAGCAGCTCGGCGTCGTAGGCGGCCAGCAGCGGCGGGGCCTGCTCCGCCGAGGCAGCGGCCGGGGTGGCTGCAGGAACGGCGGGGGGCGGGACCTCGTCCGGCTCCGGCTCGGGCTCGGCAGGTGTCAGTTCGATGCCGGCGCGGCGCAGCGCGCTCTCGCCGACCACCGAGAGGTCGACGAACTCGATCTCGCCGGTGACCCGGTTGACCGCGACGGACAACTGCTCGTAGACGTCACGGCGGTGCCGGACGGCGATGGCCAGCCAGCTCTCCTCGCCGTCGGCGCCGATGCCGGTGCGGGTGAGCAGGACCCGGTAAGAGGCGTTGAGGCGGGCGGAGAAGATCCGGCCGTCGCCCTTCAGCGGCTTGAGCCGGAGCTTGGCGAGCCAAGGGTCCTGCCGGAAGGCGCGACTGAAGTCGTAGAACGCTCCCTTCACCTGGTGATCGAGCTTGTAGAGCTCCTGTTCGGCCTTCTGGTACAGGCTGAGCCGGGCGGTCATCGGGAGGAGCCTTCCAGGTCGTGCGGCGTACCGGTCGACGGTGCGTCGGGGAGCAGGGAGATGAGGGTGTCCAGGTGGTCGAGCCAGTCGACGGCGGTACGGGCGGTCCAGCCCTCGGCCCGGTACGCGGCGAGGGCGCGTTCGGTCTCGTCGTGTGCGGCTTGGCCGGCCCCGCCGGCCTCGTCGGCGTCGGCGGTTCCGTCGTTGCCGTCGGGCACGGCCGCCGGGACGGGCAGGACGGCGACCTTGACGGCCTCATCGGCCCAGACGAGGTCCGCGGGCCAGCGGCTGTTGCCGAGCTCGTACCCGAACTCCGTCGGTGCCTGCTTGCCGTGGTCGGCGATCCGGGTCGCCAGGTCGAGCAGGGCGGCTTCCTCGCCGGCGTCGATCTCGGGCAGGAAGTCGCTGTCCCAGGTGCTGTCCCGCAGCAGGCCGGCGATGTGCTCCTCGAACGGGGAGTCGGACGGCTGTGCGGCGCCGCTGCACACGGTGAGCGCTTCGAGTGGGTAGCCGTCGGCCAGGCCGGTCGTCAGCTGGACCGCGTCGCCCGTGGTTCGGGGCAGGAACTGGAGCAGGTTGGACCAGTACAGCCAGGCGCGCCAGCGCAGCCGGTGCTCCTCGGTGCCGAGCGCCGCGGTGTCGTCGTCCAGGCAGGCCAGCACCGTCCAGGCTGGGGCCTCCTGTCCGTCGTCGCGCACCGCGAGCACCAGCTCCAGGCCGTTGTCGTCGGTGCTGCGCAGGACGTGCACCGGAAGGATCGGCGTGTCGTCATCGTCCGGCATTGACGCCGGTGCGCCGAGCGCTGTCCGGAGGGTGTGCAGGAGCGGGCCGCGTCGGTCGGCCGATCCGGCGAGGGCGGTGCGGGGGTGTGCGGTCAGGCCGCTGACCAGCGCGGTGGCACGGCGCGCCCACAGCTCGGGTGAGGGGTCGCGCAGGTAGCCGATCAGCGTTTCGACCGGGTTGGCGAACATCGTGCCCACCAGCTGGTGCCGGCTGCCGCCCAGTTCCTCGTAGACGTTCTTGGCCGCCTCCTGGGCGGCCCATGCGTAGGGCGGCCAGACGGGGGCGTTGCGGGTGGGCCGCTTCTCGAAGAGGTCGATGTCGTCCCAGGTCAGTTGGAAGGCGATCGCGCCGTCGGCGCGCAGCCCGTTGCGGATGGCGGCATCCTCGGCGAGGCGGTTGCGGTCGTCGCTCGCGTGGTTGCGGCGCCCGTCCATGTACACCTTCACCGTCCCGGAGGGTCCGCCGACCCGGGTGAAGGTGAAGTCGGTGCGGGTGCCGACGAGCCTCTGCTGGGCGGTGAGCCGCCAGTGGAGCCGCTCCTCGCCGCCGCTGATCTTCAGTTGTCCACTGGCGCGGCCGTCCTCCTCCAGGACGGCGTCCTCGCTCTGCTCGCTCCAGGTCCGCAGGGCAGCGAGGAAGCGGGCCTCCAGGTCGGACTCGATCTGCTTGTCCAGCCCGATCAGGGCGGTGGAGGACACCTCGGTGGTCTCCCACGCGTCGGCACCCTCCCGGTTGTAGAGCAGCGACTCCAGCAGGGCCAGGGCCTGGGCACGGGAGACCTTGGACTGGTACCGCTCGGCGGTGTACCGGTAGAGGCAGCGGTGGCAGGCGCGCCGGTGCTCCTCGTCCTTGCAGGGGCAGTCCAGCAGCGCCTCGCGGGCCTTGAGGAGGGTGGCCTTGAAAACGTCGGGGTCGGTCAGCCGGTGCAGGTAGCCGGTGCCGCCGGGCAGACCGTCGAACAGCACCAGGTACCACCGCCGTTCGCCCGCCCTGGCGTCCGGCTTCGAGGTGAGGGTGTGTTCCAGGTGCTGGGGGTCGCCGCCGAACTGCTTGTCGACGCCGAGGCGCAGCGCCGCTCGGAAGGAGTGGATCTTCTCCTCGACCAGGACCGTCGCGGCGGGCAGCAGGATGCGCAGCGCCTCAGTTCGCAGCTCGTGCGCCAGCAGGACGGGGAGTTGATCGGCCTCCGCGGCCTTCCCGCGCCGCACCGGGCACCACGGCCGGTGGTGCTTGAGGCGTGGGTCGCGGGCGGCGGAGGCACTCAGTTCGTCCGTGTCGTGGTCGAACACCGGCCGGCCGTCCGCGGTCGCCGCGCCGCAGCCCGTGCAGACGTGGAACGGGTTGAGCCGGACGGTGTGCCCGGCGAACTCGTCGGTGGCCGGGCTGTCGTACCGGGCCGGCCCGACGTTGACGGTGCGGATCACGGCGGTGCGGGAGAAGTCCACGCCGAAGGTCTCGGTTCCGTGGCGCCAGGAGCCGCGCTCCAGGGACTCCTCCGGGATGTCGACCGCGTGGACGATCTCGTAGGAGCGGTGGTCGCGTTCGTCCCGGTCGTCGCGGATCCTGGCGTCGTCGCGCTTGTCCCGGGCGGTCACCAGGCGCGGCTGGACGATCCTGAACAGGCAGGACCCGTCGTCCGCTATCGCGCTGGTGCGGCAGCGCGGGCAGGCGCTGCGGTCGTTCTCGGCGTCGGCGGTCCGGACGTAGCCGCACTGGGGGCAGACCCGCCAGGTCTGCCAGCCGGGCTGCGAGGCCGTGCCGATGTCGATGCCCGTGATCTCGTGCCGGTACCGGTTGACGTAGAAGGTGTTGCCCGGCGCCAGCTCGCTCAGGGCGAGGCGCTGGGGGCGCTCGTACGGGCGCAGCTCTGAGTCGTACCGGGGCCGCTCGCCCGCCACCCGCTCCTCGGGCCAGTAGAGCGTGGCCTCCAGCACGGTGGTGGCGTCCACCAGCGCGTAGTTGGGCAGCAGCCCGAGCTCGACGAGGGCGCCCTGTCCCGGGGTCTCCTCCAGCAGCTTGGTCAGCTGCCGTCCGACACCGCGCCGCTCGGCCTCCAACTCGGCCTTCTGCCGGGCCTCCTCCGGGTCCGCGTCGTGCAGTTCGCCGACGGCGGCGTTGATGTGGCGGATCCGGGCGCGCAGGGTGTCCTCGCGTGCCGCCCACTCCCGTTCGGCCTGCTCGACCGTGCCCTGCAGACCGGCGGTGGCGTAGGCCCGCAGGTCGTCGGCGGACTGCTCGCTCACACCGGTGGGGAAGAGCTCCAGAAACGCGGAGACGGCCGCCCCGCCGTGGGCGAGGGCCGCTTCGACGAGGTCGGTCAGGTAGCCCTCCGGCCCGAAGACGTCCTTGGCCTTCCGGGGCAGGGCGGGGAGCACGCGCCCCCCGGCACCGGTCAGCCGCCCGCGGGCGGCGAGGTCCAGCAGGTGGGCCAGGTACTGGCGGCGCAGGATCGCGACCGCCGAGAGGTGGCAGCCCGGCGGGGTGATCGGCCCGGCGATCAGGTCCTTGGGCCGGTCCAGGTAGTAGAGGTCCCGCTTGCGGCGCTCGGGGATGGTGAGCAGGAAGGCGTTGCCGGTCCGGCGCCCGGCCCGGCCGACCCGTTGGGCGTAGCTCGCGGCGTTGCGGGGCAGGGAGGCGAGCACCACGGCGGACAGGTCGCCGATGTCGATGCCCAGTTCCAGGGTGGGCGTGCAGGACAGCACGTTCGGGTCGTTGAAGGCCCGGCCCTCGCCGGGTGCCCGGCGGAAGGCCGCCTCGACCGACTCGCGCCGCTCGCGGTCCAGCAGGCTGGTGTGCTCGGCCGTCACCACCTGGTAGGGGCCCGCGCGGTGGTACAGCCGGCGGTAGTAGTCGTCCCGGTACTGCCGGTCCCGGGCGTGGACGTCCGACTCCCGGGCGTGGGTGCCGGCGACCAGCCGCCCGGAGGTGCAGCGGTAGGACGGGCAGGGCGCGTCGTGCCACTGCTCCAGCAGGGAGGGGTGAACGGTCTGCTCCCAGAAGCAGACACGGCAGCGCACGTACGCGGTCTCCACGTCCTCGTCGGAGAGCAACAGCGCGTCGATCGCCCCGGGCTGGAGGCCGTGAATGCGGGTGGCGCCGTCCTTCGCGGTGCGTGCGGAGAGCAGCCTCGCGTCGTGGAGCGCAGGCAGCAGCCGGCTCCAGAACTCGGGTGACTGCTCGCGCGGCAGGCCGAGGGTGCGTCCGGCCCAGCGCTCGTGCCAGGCCAGCCGGCCGGTCACCGCGTCGAACTCGCTGCCCTCCTTCGGGCTGGACAGCAGGAAGACCGGGGCCGCGACGCCCTTGGGGAACGCGGGCATCCCGGACGGGCGCTGTCCCCAGATGAAGTAGCGGCTGGTGCCGGTCTCGGAGAGGTACTTCTCCAGCCAGCGGTGCTTGATCGCGCCGCGCCAGCGCAGCCGCTCCAGGAAGATCCGCAGGAACGCCAGGTAGCGCGCGTCCTCGACCGGCTCCAGCATGTCTCCCCGCACGCTCTCCAGGTGCGCCTTCCGGACGAGCGCGACGGCGGCCGCGGGGTCGGCGAGGCGGACGTGCGCGGCGGCGGTGCGGGTCAGCTCCAGGGTGCGGCCCTGCCGGGCGCGCAGGCCGAACTCCAGCAGCGTCTGGAACGCCAGCCGTTCGCCGATCAGCTCCCAGGTGGCCCGGTCGCCGCCGCGGGACTTTCCGGACAGCAGGCGGGCGACCCCTCGCAGGTCGTGCAGGTCCGGCGGGACGACGGCGGCCAGCGTCCGGGCCCCGGTGCTGTTCGCGATCACCTCGGCGATCAGGTCGTTGAGCGCGGTGGGGCGCTTCTCCGACAGGTGCGCGACCAGCAGGGCGCGCAGAGAGAAGGTGTACGAGCGGTTGGCGACGAACCCGGCCCGGTGCGCGGCGTCCTGCACCGAGTCGTTGAACATCAGCGTCTTGCACTCGCCGGTGTCCTCGTCCAGCTCGCCGCCGGTGAACAGCCGGGTGATGGACGCGGCGGCGAGGGCGGCCTGGCCGGTGCCCAAGTAGCGGATGGCGTTGCGTTCACCGCAGGCCGGGCACCAGTCCTCCTTGGCTGCGGTGTTGGCCGTGGCACCCTGGTTGACCAGGACGAAGGCGGAGTCGGGCACACCGATCCGCGGTTCGCCGGTGGCGGGGTCGAAGTCCTTCACCGGGTCCGGCAGGCGCAGTCGGTGCCGGGTGCCGTCCAGCACCATCAGGTCGCCGCCCGCGCCGTGCAGCTGCCCGCCCCGGGAGTCCCTGGCGGAGGCCGGCACCGGCGCCGTGGCAGAGGCGCGCCGGGCCTCCTCGTCGGTCGCGGCGATCAGGTTGCGGACCCGGATCCGGTCCTGGCTGGTGGAGGCCCGCCGGATCTTCGCCGGGTTGACCTCCACCTCCAGGTCGTCGCTCTCCGGGGTGAAGACCGCCCAGCCCGAGCGGCCGCAGTCACGGCAGTAGACGGCCGGCAGGAAGAGGTTGGCCGCCTCCCCACCGGTGGCGGTCGTCACCGGGGCGCTGCGTACGCTCTCCGGTCCGCCTTCCTGAGGTGCGTCGCCCGCGTCCCACTGGAACTGGGCCTTCGGCCAGGGCAGCACCCCGCGCAGCACCCGGGACACCGAACGCGCCCACTGGTGCACCTCGATCTGGACCAGCGGCCGGGGCTTCGTGTCCCGTGATTCCGGTGCGCGCGCGGCCGACAGCAGGGCGACGAACCGGGCCAGCGCCTCGGCGGCCAGCTCCGGCTGGCGGGTGATCGCCTGGCCCCAGGAGTACGCGCCCGCCCGCCACAGCACCGCGAGGATCTCGTCGACAGACTTCAGCTCGCCGCCGAGCGCCAGCATCACCGCCTGGGTGAGGATGTGCACCTTGAGCTTCGCCCCGAGCGCGAACGCGTCGAGCCCGCGCTCGCCGGTGAACGCCTCCACCAGGGCCTCGAACGCCTCCTCGCTCAGCGCCGGGTCGGCCATCGCGGCCAGCTTCTCAGGGGTCGGCACCGGCAGCAGGTCGATCGTCTCGGAGGGGATGAACTCCTCCGGAGTGAGCCGCTGCTCGCCGACCACTGCGTCCGCCGTGAACGGCGTGCCGAACACCTCGCCGGCGACGCGCAGCATCTCGTCCGCACTGTTCGGTCCGGCATCGGAGGAGAGGGTTGCCGAGGTGGCCACCGGGCAGATCGGGCCCAGCGGGCGGTCCCGCTCGGAGACGCCGAGCGCGGAGGCGAGTCGGCGCAGCAGCATCGCCACGTCGGTGCCCTGCGCGCCGTCGAAGGTGTGGAACTCGTCGACCACGACGTACCGCAGGTCCGCTTCCTTCCAGAGCGGGGCGTCGTCGCTGCGCTGGAGCAGCAGGTCGAGCATCTTGTAGTTGGTGATCAGGATATCGGGCGGGGAGATCTGCATGTTCCCCCGGTTGGTCTCCACCCGCTCGTAGCGGGTCTTCGAGACGTCCCCGATGTAGAGGCCGGCGGTCACGCCGCCGAGGGCCTCGTCGTTCTCGCGGAGGTAGTCGTTGATGCGCAGCGCCTGGTCAGTGGCCAGCGCGTTCATCGGGTACAGCAGGACGGCCTTCACCCCGCGGCGGCTGGCGGCCTTCTCACGGCGGCAGTGGTCGAGGACGGGGATCAGGAAGGACTCGGTCTTTCCGGAGCCGGTGCCGGTGGTCACCATGGTCGGCTGCGGCACGTGCCCGTGCGCGGAGGACAGGCGAGTGAAGGCCTCGGCCTGGTGCGCGTACGGCGTCCAGCCGTCGCCGGGTGCCCAGTCGAGGCAGTCGCGCCAGCCCGGACCGGCCTGGAGGAAGGGGGTGCGGATCCGCAGGAACGGGCCCCGGAACATGCCGGTGGTCTCGTCGCCGAGGAAGCTGTGCAGCGCGAGCCGTGCACCCTCGTCCGTCAGCGCGTAGGTGGTCGAGAGGTACTGCAGCAGGCTCTCCTTGAGCGCCCGCGCCTCCAGCGTCGGCCTCACGGTGTGACGGTCCCCCTCGTGTTCTTCCCCGCCGGTGTTCGGGTGGTGATCGCGGAGTGAAGTTTACGGTCGGACACGGACAGTCGTCGCGGCCGGGCCCGGGGGCGCCGAAGGGGCACCTGCCGGGCCCCGAGCCTACTGCGGCGGTGGGACGGCGGGACGGGGTTGTTGCGGAACCGGAACCGATCGTTCGTGCCGGTCGGGGTGGCTCGGCCGCCGGGTGGGCGGCTGCTCTTCCCCGTGGGCCCGCTCGTAGCGCGCCTCCTGCCCGAGCCTCTTCCCGGGCGCGGGCAGGACGGGCGGCGCCCTACTGGTGGCAGGGGAGGGCGGGGCCGGTCACGCGGCTTCGCTCGCACCGGCGGGGGAGCGGACGGGGTCGGGGGCGTCGTCGGGGGCGATGGCGCACCAGACGGCCTTGCCGATGCCGCCGGGCCGGGGGAAGCAGCCCCAGCTTCGGGAGAGGTGCTGGACGAGGAAGAGTCCGCGCCCGGCCTCGGCATCGTGGTCGGGCAGGGCGGCAGCGGCCGCGGGACGGGTGGGGAGGTCGTCGCCGGCGTCGTGGACCTCGATGCGCAGCTCGGCGGGGGAGAGCACGAAGTGCACGAGGAGGAGGCGGTCGGCGGGTACCCGGGGGTGC
The DNA here is from genome assembly GCF_053587085.1 of Kitasatospora sp. NPDC003701. Lineage (NCBI taxonomy): Bacteria > Bacillati > Actinomycetota > Actinomycetes > Kitasatosporales > Streptomycetaceae > Kitasatospora > Kitasatospora sp. NPDC003701. The sequence continues at coordinate 48,185 of NZ_JBSFNM010000037.1, read as the reverse complement.
TGCACGGCGTTGGCGACCAGCTCACTGAGCAGCAGCTCGCCGACGTCGGAGAAGCGTTCGGCGAGGTCGGGTCGCCGGCGGAGGAACTCGCGGAGGAGGAGGCGGACGGTCCCGGCCGAGCGGCGGTGCTTGGGGAGCCAGGTCGACTGCTGGTACGGGCCGGCGGCCGGGGGCAGGCCGTTGCAGGCTTCGGGCATGGCTGATCGCCCTTCGGTGGTGCGAGTGGTGGTGACGACCGGGCGGCCGGAGATCGGCCGTTGCGCCGTGGATCGGGCATGGGGATGCCCGGCAGTAGATCGCCGTGATCACTTTGCGTCGATCGAGCGACTACTGGATGTAGTCTGCTCCAGGGCGAGGGATCTGTGCAACGTTTCCTGGCGAAACGTTGACGACGCCTACTCTGTTGCTCGGCGCATCCGCCGGATAGCAGACTGAAGCCGACTCAAGGAGGTTTGGTGCCAGAGGAGAAGACGCCCAACGCACCGTCAACCGTGCTGGGACGTCAGCTGGGAGACGAGCTGCGCGCCATGCGGGAGCGAGCAGGCATGACCACTGCTGACGTTGCCGCCGAGCTGGACTGCACCAAGGGAAAGATCTCCCGGATCGAGAACGGTCGTTCGCCACTTCGTGCGCCCGACCTCACCGCGATGCTCCGCTTCTACGGCCAGGACGACCCCGCCACGGCAGAACGCCTTGCCGAGCTCGCACGTGCGGCCAACAAGCGCCGCCGCGGTGGGTGGTGGAACGAGTACGGTGGCGTCCTGGCCGACACCTACCGCGACTTCATCGCGCTGGAAGCCGTTGCGTCGTCGGTCCGCACGTACCAGAGTCAGATAGTCCCCGCTCTGCTCCAGACGCCCGACTATGCGCGTGCTCTGTCGGTCGCGAGCCGGCGTTGGTCCCGGCCCGAGGAGATCGAGCAGTTCGTCTCGGTCCGACTCCTGCGGCAGCATCGGCTGACGGACGAGGAGCCGCTGTCGGTGTGGGCGGTACTCGCGGAGGGTGCGTTGCGGCAGCAGGTCGGCGGACCCGTCGTCATGCGGGACCAGCTTGCCCATCTGGCCGAGATGTCGGCTCGCCCGAACGTCACCGTGCAGGTGGTCCCGTTCAGAGTCGGGGCACATGCCAGCATGGTCGGCCCCTATGTGATCCTGAGCTTCCCGTCCACCAGCGCGATGGACGTCGTGCTGCTCGACAATCCATCGGGTTCGATGTGGCTGGAACGGCCGCCGGAGATCGCGACCTACTCGGACCTCTGGGACGACGTACGGACGAAGGCACTGTCTCCGGTGGAATCGCTGGAGCTGATCAACTCGATCAAGGAGTTCGGTACATGACCTCAATCTCTGACGCTGCCGCTGTCGTGTGGCGCAAGAGCACCTACAGCGGGCCCGACAACGAGTGCGTAGAGGTTGCCGACGGCCTGCCCGGTGTCATACCGGTCCGCGACTCGAAGGATCCCGCCGGGCCTGTCCTCCGTTTCGCCGGTGACGCCTGGGCGGAGTTCGTCACTGCCCTCAGGGCGGGGGAGTTCCCGCTCGCCTGAGTTCCGGCGGCATGAAATCGTCCGTGCGGGCCGTGGATGATCACGGCCCGCACAGCTGTCTGTGAGCCCGGTCCTACCAAGCACCCAGATCGTCGAGGAAGTCGCGGTACGAGTGGTTGCTGCCGGTGGGCTTCGCCGGTGCGTGGCCGAGCCTGACGGCGGCCTTGACCACCGTCTGACTGTCGCTCTCCCGGTAGCGCGGTGCGCCGAGCCGGCGCTGCAACTCCTCCTTCGGGTTGCGTATCTGTGCCGTGTCCCGGTTCCGGAGCTGCTGCGGCACCTTCCAGGCCGAGTGGACCTTGGGGAACGCGTCGGGAAAGAGCAACAGCCAGCCCTCGGTCTCCCAGGTCGCCAACGCGAGGGCGAGCGGGACGGGGCAGCGGTCGGCGAACTCCTTTCGGAGCTTGGCCCGTACGGCGTCGTAGCGGTCGCGCGACACCTCGTCGAGGTCGAGGTGCATCGCGAGACCGTGTAGGTCGGCCTTCTCCTTGGCCGCCACCGCCTTGGCCTTCTGGACCAGCCTGGTGACCCGCGAGGAGAGGTTCGTTCCCGTGGCGTCCTTCAAGGCGACCGGGTCGTTGATGGAGGCGACCTTGCCGGTGAAGGTGCTCAGCTGGGCTCTGACAAGGTGGGTGAGCGCCTCCCGGTCGTTTGAGCTCTCGCCCGCTACGACGATGATCCGGGCCGTGCTTCCGCCGCCCTTTGCCCCCTTGGACGGCTTGCTCACAGGCCGCCGCCGAGAGCCCCCGTGAACCACAGCTCGCCGAGTGGAAGTCCCTCGCTCGCCGCCCGGATGCTGTGGACCTCCTCGGTGCTCAGCGACGGGATCAGCGAGGCGCCGTTCTGGTCGCGTTCGCAGACCACGAACTCCTCCGGTTCGAGCCGGTCCACCAGGGCGGGGGAGTGCGTCGTGACGATGAACTGGCTCCGCTCACTCGCCTCGCGCAGCCGCTCCACCAGCAGTTCGAGCGCCTGCGGGTGCAAGCCGTGGTCCAACTCCTCCACACAGGTCAGCGCCGGCGGCGCCGGGTCGTAGAGCATGGCGAGCAGACTGAGGAGACGCACGGTGCCGAAAGAGGCATCGGCGAGCGGCGTCGGGCGACGCAGGCCCCGTTCGATCAGATCAACCGAGACGTACTGGGCAGCGCCACCGAACGAGGTGAATTGGATGTCCTCCAGATTGGGCAGCACTGTCCGGGCATCGTCGATGAGCCGTTCCCAGATGACTAGGTCCGAGGACAGGTCGACCAGGAACAATGCCAGATTTCCTGCGTCGTCGGCGAGTTCGACCGGTCGACCGCGAGGGGAGGTCCGGATCCTGATCTCCCGACCGGTATCCCTATTGACCAGGATGCGGGCCACTCTATTCGGACGTCGGGCGGCAGTGACATCGACATCGAACACACGGAAGGACGACAGGCCCCGGGCCATGGTGGCCACTTCCTCGCCGCCCTCCGCGGCGGCCAATCGGGGGAGTGTTGACAGGCCGCTGCTGAGCTTGCTGATGCCCAAGCTTCGCTCGCCCGAGTCGTCGAGCCGACCTTGGCTGTCGGCTGCGATGTCGGTGACCAGAGCTTCCTCGCCGGAAACCGTGATGCGGCGCCCGCGCCCCTTCGTCCGCTTGAACCGGAACGACTCACTGCGCGAGATGGTGAAGCCCTCAGCCACACGCTTGTCGCTCCGCCGCCGGATGGTCAGCTCGTACTCGTCGGGTGCGGCGGCGGACGCGTGCGAGGTCCAGCGTGCCTGCAAGCCGATCCGCATCGTCGTCGGCGGCCGCTCCCCGCCCCAGAACGCCAACTCGTCGAAGCCACCCCGAGAGGAGAGAGCCGGGTCGAGGTCGGAGTTGATGATGTCCGAGAGGAAACGGAACACCTGGAGGACGTTCGACTTGCCCACGCCGTTGGGCCCGACCAGCACGGTCAGGTCGCCGAGGGGTAGGGAGATCCGCTGAAGGCTGCGGAAGTTCTCCACCTCGAGTCGAAGAAGCCGGCGGTCTGTCATGGCCCGACCCTACTGTCGTCGTCAGCGGCCCCGGCAGAGGCGCCCGGAACCTCCTGGCGGACCGGATCCCACCTGCCGCGGGCGACCTCTGCGTCCAGGCGCGCCTGGAACACGGCGTGCGCCTCCCGCATCTCGCGTTCGCGGTCGGCCTTGTAGAACGGGGCGGTGTAACCGGTGGGGACGGGGGCGGTGTCCGAGTCCGCCAGGTGCGCGGTGAGCTGGGCGAAGCTCTCCTTGGACTGACGCTGCCCTGAGGTGCGTGCGTTGCCGGCGAGCTTCCACCCGTTAGCGTCGAACCAGGTGACAGCCTCGTACTTCTGCAGGACGGGGAACCGCCCGCGATAGGCGGCGATCAGCGCGTCCGCGTCCATGCCGAGCCAGACCGCGACGAGCGCATCGATCTCCACGAGCGCGGACCGGCGTGCTCGCTCGGAACGCAGCGGGGTGCCGGAGTGCCATTCGGGCGTGACGTCCTGCAGCGGTTGGAGGCCAGGCCAGTCGCAAGCCCACGGCTCGTAGGCGGGCCAGGTGTGGTCGTACAGCTCGGACCATAGGTCGGCGTAGGCGTTGGTGAGGCAGTTCAGGCGCAGGGTGCGGAGGAGGAGGGCAGAAGCGAGGGGATGGTCGGCGGAGGGGGCGGGCATGGCCTTGGCACCCTTCACCACGAGGTCGCTGCGACCAGTGGCTCGGAGGAAGTAGTCCAAGGGCAACGAAGCCCAGAAGCCAGCAACGAGTGCGGTAAGCCGTGTGTCGGGCATGGCGAGGTCGTACATTGTGTGAATGTGTGTGGTGCCAGGAGGAATAAGTGCTGCGTATAGTGCCCGCTCCGTGTTCGGTGCGACCTGGCGACGCCATGCCAGCCGGTGGAAGATCGCGTAGCGTCGGCGAGATCGGGCGATGAGTGCAGCGTCAACCTGCTCCGCTGTAACTCTTTCCTCGGCAATCTGCTCGCGCGCCGCCACGGCCTTTCGGGCGGCCGATGCTGCTACCCCATCGGAACGAAGGCGAGAAAGTGACTTGTAGTCGATCCATCTGTCCTGGGCTGACAAGTACTGCGAATTATTCCCTCTCACTCGCACATAGGCGGTGTCGGGGACGAAGTCATCGTCGAGCGCGAGGAGATCGACCCCGAATGCGTCATTGCTGTTGGCGTCATGGCGTTTGAAGATGGGTGTGGCGATACTCAGTTGAGTTCCCTTGAGGATCACCTGGCGCCAGCGATTCGGCTGTTGGGAAACTCCTTCCGGACCCTCGGATCTATTGTAATCGATCAGTCCTGCAGACTTTGCTCCGGTCTCGTGGTAGCCGGGTGAGATCTGTGGATGGAGAGAGCCCAGGCGTAGCGGGTAGTTCGCTAGGGCCTCAATCGCTGCGGCCTCTGCTGTACTGACGGGGAATAGCAGCGGTGCTTGTTCTACAGGTGAGCCTTTCTCGCCCAGTAGCCGTTGCCAGATCGCGAGTTGTTTGTGATCAACGCGAACCACCCGGGAGAGATGTGGGCGCTCGTCGAACTCCCCGTTGCGATAGCGGACCCCCGGGGCGTCGCCGGACCCGTCGTGGCCTGCCGAACGAAGCAGGGCGTCGGCGGAGACGAGCCAGGAGAGGTGGTCGAAGCCGATCTCCTTGGTTGAACCATAGACGTGAACGCCGAAGTGTGTGGTGTGCCCGACGGGCTCAGGGAAGAAGCGCTGGCCTGCATTAACGAAATCCCCGTGCACCCGCAGTCGCTGGTAGGCCCGTTCCCGGAGCTCCCGCTCCTTGTCGCCGGAGAAATGGGTGTCAGGATGTACCAGCCCTGCTGTCCCCGTAGCCGAGCTGTGCGCCCATACCTGGCTCATGAACGCCCGGTACAAGTCCGGCTGCGTGCCTGTCAGCAGCGGATACACCTGCTCCGAGCCGAAGATCTCGACCTGGGCGCTGGTGGAAGTCAACTCGTCCAGCACGTAACGCTGAACCTCTGCCGACCGCAGCAACTCGCCCTTCCGGCGCTGCTTCTCCGTCGTGGACGCCTTCTCTGTGAGCATGAACCACGGCTCATGCTCCGCCAACACCGCCGGCTCGTCCCAACGAGGCCGTACCCACGGCGGGTTGCCCACCTGGAGGTCGAAGCCACCGTGGCGTGCGAAGACCGCACCGAAGTCGAGCTCCCAGTGCAGGAAGCCCTGGCGCTCCGCGATCTCCTGGGCGACGGCGAGCCAGGGGAAGCGTTCGTCGAGCTTGGGTACCGAGTCCATGCCCATGAAGCCCGGAAGCCCCTGCTCGTATCCCTCGATCGTGTCGAGCGATCCGAGGTCGGCGACAATGGTGCCCTCGGGCTGGTCGTAGGTGCCGAGCAACGCCTCGGCGAAGTCCAGCCAGTCCGCGAAGTCCGCCAGCGCGATGACCGGCCGACGTACGGGTGCCGGGATACGCCGCCGTGTCCCGGTCGGAGCCTTGCGGGCCACTGCTGCGGGCGCGGCGTCGGTGAGTGCCGACAGCAGGGATTCCTGCTCGTTGCCGATGCTGAACAGGGAAGCCTGCTCCGCGATGCCCAGTCCGAGCGTCGGCGCACTGTCGACCACGGCAGGCTCCTCGCTGCCCACCTGGGGCAGGGCCGCCAGCGCAGCCCTCGCAAGCTCGTCGTCGTGCGCCTCGTACACCGCCGAACTGCCGTCCAGCAGTCCGGCGTGCTCCACCGGCCAGAACCAGAGGGCGCACCAAGCGTCCATCATGGTCTTGAGCCGCCAGTACGGAGAACCGGGATTCTCGAAGAGGTCCCGGAACACCTTCTCCTTCGGCACCGCACCCTTGGGGCGACGCAGGAAGTCATACTCCTGCGGGTCTTCGCCGCCCGTAGGCTCCGCGCCCCACAGGTCTATCCGGCGGGAGATCTCCTTCTCGGACTCCTCCATCCGCCGGACGACCACCTCCCACAGGAACTCCGCCCGCCGGGCCACCGCCTGGAGCCGGGCCAGCTGCGAGAGCTTCTGCCCCCGCGCCGCCTTCACCGTCGGCGGCTTGAGGATGCCCTTCTTCCACGCCCCGAGCTGCCTCGCCTCCTCCGGAGCCAGCGCCCGGGCTTCCTTCTCGCCCGCGACAGCCGCCCACCCCGGCGCCGGCAGCAGGAACTGGTGCACTGCACCCTCCGGCAGCTCCTGCCGCGTGACGCCGTCCTCGCCCAGGAACGGCAGCGGCGTCGGCCCCAGCGCTCCCTTGCTCTTCAGCCAGAGCTTCTCCTTCGCCCCGACGTCCTCCCCGCTGAACACCGCGCGCCGCCCGCCGATCAGCGAGTTGCCACGCCGCAGGTGTAGGCCGAACCAGGGGGCCTGCATGCCGGGGTGCATGGTGTTGAGCCAGAGCGAGACCTCGGCCAGCTCCACGCCGGTCGCGTTGAGGTCCACGCCGTAGGCGTTGTGCAGGGCGATGTACGCCTTGGCCCGCTGCTCCTCCTCCAGCGCCCGGCTGGTGGGGATCGAGACGCCCAGCTCGTCCTGGCGGCGGCGCAGGTACTCCTTCGCCACCTGGTTGATCGCCTCGTTCAGGAAGGCTCCCGACCCGAGGGCCGGTTCGCAGATCCGGTACTTGAGCAGCTCGGACGCCCGCGTCGGGATCGCCTGCCCGTTCTCGTCCTTCTCCTGGTCGAGCCGGTGCTTGAGCGTCAGCTCGACCGTGACCTTCGTCAGCGACTCCGGCGTGTAGTACGAGGCAGTGGTCTGCCGCTCCCTCCCCGCCAACCGATAGACGAACGAACCCTCCGAGTAGACCTTCCGCCCGCGCAGGCCCTTCCGGGCATCCCGCTCGTCGTACTCGACGAAGACGTCGTCCGGGTACTCGCCCTGGCAGTCGGCCGGGATCATCCAGGAGCCGTCCTTCGGGTCGCCGCCCTTGGCGACCTCGCGCAGCTCCTGGTCGGCGATGAAGCCGGTGTACGACATCAGGCCTTCGTAGACCGCACCGAGCTGGTTGATGCCCAGGTTGCGGTACGAGATGAAGCCGCCGCGCTCACCGCGCTTGGCGTTCTTCATGGTCAGCAGCCGCAGCACCTCGTGCAGGGCGGCGTTGCGCAGCCGCAGGTCCAGCCAGGCCGGGCAGTCGTCGTCGGCGCGCGGGTCCAGGGTGTTGCCGCCGATCAGGGTGACCGAGCGGTCCTCGAAGAGCGTGCTGTGCAGGGGCTCGAAGCGCAGGCCGCGGTCCTCGCTGCGGCGGGCGGCCTTGGCCTTCCTGGTGTCCTCGTCGTCGCCGGGGAGGTCGTCGTCGGGCTCGCTGCCGTAGCGGCGGTGGCCGTGGTTGACCTTGTGGAACAGGACGTCCAGCGACGCGTACAGGTGGTACCCCTCCCGCGCGGCGGGCTCGACCAGCTCCTCGTCGCGGGCGACGAGTTCGCGCAGACGCGCCATCGAGTACCCGGCCTCGTAGCTGCCGTCGTCGGCGGGGAGGATGCCGAGTTCCGGCCGGGCTTCGGCGTAGAGCAGGAAGAGGATCCGGTACAGGTAGCGCAGGGTCTCGCGGGTGAGCCGCTTGGCGAACGGGGTGCGGCCGTCCTCCAGGTCCGCCGGGGTCAGCCCGGTGTCGGCGAGCCGGTCCAGCACCTCCTGGGCGATGATCTCCACCGAGCGCTGGAGCCCGCTGCGCAGTTCGCCGCTGACGCCGACCGCGTTGGTGGCGGAGGCCTTGAGGAGGGTGTCGAGCAGCGGCTCGGCGCCGTTGTCGCCGGGGCGCAACATCTCCTGCCCGAACAGGGCTGCCAGCATGGCGAGTTCGCCGCCCTGCCTACGGTCGTTGCGTTCCAGTGCCGCATCCAGGTTGACGGCCAGGTACCGGCCCTCGCCCCAGCTGTTGCGGTCGGCCAGGACGAGCACGCCGCCGATCAGCAGCAGCACGAACCGCGGCGGGCTTCCCTCGGGCCCGCCGATCTTGCCGGCGAAGAGCCAGGAGGCGAGTGCGGCGCCGTCCGTGTAGCTCTCGGCGGCGCTCACCCGCAGGGGTGCCAGCAGTCGGCCGGGGCCGGCCGCGTCGAGCGCGGCGTCGTTCTCCGCGGCCCACCCGCAGTCCAGGGCGACGACGCCGTGCCCGTGGTAAGCCACCTGGACGGCGTGGTCCTTGCCCGCCCGGTGGACGGTCAGCTCGGTGGGGCCGCCGTCGTCGAACCCGAGGGCGCGCAGCACCTCCTGGTGCCACTCCGCGACCCGCTTCGTCCAGTCGATGTTGCCGTAGGTGCGGCGGACGTAAGCGTCCTCGGCGTCCGCGCGGTCGGCCTCGGCGAAGTACGGGCGCAGGTCGTCGCCGAAGTACGCGGCGCGCAAGGTCCGGACCCGCTCGCGGGCCGTGGTCCGGCGGTCGTGCTCGTCGCCCTCGCGCAGCGTCCAGGTGTCGAACAGATGCTTCTTGAGGTCGGCCGGGAGCTGCTCGGCGAAGTAGTGGGCGGCGAAGTACTCGCCGCGGTTGCCGAAGGAGTCGTGGACGGTGCTCATCAGTGCGAGGTCTCCAGGTGCGAGGGCCCGGCCGGTGCGGTGCCGTTGTCCGTGGGCTCCAGGACGGCCAGCAGGCGCAGCATCGGCGCGCCGGCCGTCTCCAGCGACTTGACCAGGTCGAAGCGGCGGCTCGCGGTCAGTGCGGCCTGCTGCTTGCCGGCGGTGCCACCGGTGAACAGCGCCTCCTGCTTCCAGTGGGTCAGCCGCTTGCGGTAGGGGGCGAGGGTGGCGTCGACCTGCTCGCGGTAGGCGCCCTCGCGGGATTCCAGGTAGCCGGTAGCGGCGTCGATCGCGGCCGGTACCAGTTGTTGGAGGCCGGGCAGGTCCCGTGGCGCGGCCCGGCCCGGCATGGCGGGGTCCACGCCGGCCCGGGTGAGGAAGGCGTTGTCGAGCGGTTCCACCGCCGGGTCGCCGGGCAGTCCGGAGACGGCCATCCACTCGACGACGGTCGGCCGGCCGAGTGCGTTGGAGTAGATGCCCTGGACGAGGAAGACCGGGGCGGGGACGGCGGCGGCGAGTACCGGCGCCTCGTGGCGGCCGATCTCGACCAGCACCTTGTCGGTGAGCCAGTCCATCACCGGGTGGATGTCCGTGAGGTACGAGACGTTCGGCCACAGCGACTCCGAGGAGTCGCGGGCGACCTCCAGGCGGCGGCCGGCCAGGTCCTTCGAGAAGGTCACCCGCAGGCGTCCGGGCTCGTCGCGGCGCGGAAGGATCCGCTGCTCGTCCAGATAGGACTTCGGTAGCGCCCGGAACCGGTAGGCGAGGTCACGCGGCGGCTCGAAGGCGATGGTGCCGTCCGGGTCCCGGCGCAGCGACAGCTCGTCCTCCGGGTTGGTGCGGCAGATCTGCCGCAGCGCCGTCTCGAAGTAGGCGGCGGTGTCGGGGAACAGCCGCAGGATCTGGGCGCGCGGCACCTCGTGGCGGGTGGGGGCGGCACCGACCTGGGCCAGCAGTCCGGCGAGCATGCCGCCGCCGGCCTGGCGGGAGGCCTTGATCGACTGCTCGACGGTGCGCCCGGCGATGAGGTCCTTGGTGAGGCGGTTCTCCTCCTCCTGGGCGCGGTAGAGGCCGGTGGCGGCCTCGGCGGAGCCGTCGATCTTGTGGGCCTCCTCCTCGCGCCGCAGCAGCTTCTCGCCGACCAGGCGGTCGTCCAGGGTGCGGGGCTCGCCGGTGACCGGATCGGTGCGCCAGGTCAGGTCGCTGGTCAGCACCAGCGCGCGGAACTGCGGGGGGCGCTTCTGCCCGTACCGGTCGATGCGGCCGTTGCGCTGCTCGATCCGGATCAGCGACCAGGGCAGGTCGTAGTGGATCAGCAGGTGGCACTGCTGGTGCAGGTTGACGCCCTCGGACGCGACGTCGCCGGTGAAGAGCAGCCGGACGGGGTCGTCCCGCAGCCCGAAGGCCTCGATGATCTTCATCTGCTCCTGGTCGCTGGTCGCCTCGCCGTGCATCACCTGCACCGCGTGCGTGCCGCCGCGGCCGTGGCCGTAGGCGAGCCAGGGCTTCCGGTCGTCCGGGCTCGGGCCCTTGGAGAAGCCCAGCGCCGCCGGCACCGCCTCGGCCAGCCACTTCAGGGTCGGGATGCGCTCGGAGAAGACCACCACCCGAACGTCCGAGCCGGGGCCGACACCCAGCTCGCGCAGCTCGGCGACCAGCGCCCGGAGCTTCGCCGAGTCGTCGTCGCCCACCTGGCGGGCCAGCCGCTCCAGCTCGGTCAGGGCGGCGAGCTCGCTCGCGGTCTCCTCGGCGGTGCGCCTGCGGCGCCCGGCCTTGGGGGCCTCCTGCCCGGGTTCTGCTGATGGATCGGCGGCCGCGCCCAGGGTCTTCTTGCGGGTGCCGATGGTCTGGAGGAGAGCGCGGTGCGAGGAGAGGAACGACTTGAGCAAGTTGTAGGCGTCGAGCTGGCTGAAGGCCGCCGACGCGTCGGCGCCCTCGCGGGGGATCCAGCGGGTGGCCAGCTCCTCGAAGACGGCGAGTTCGGCCTCGCTAGCGGCGGCGTGCACCGGCACCGACGGTCCGCGGTCCGCCCAGGCGCCCTTGAGCGAGTCACGGACCTCGGGCGTGGTCTTGGTCCGGCGGATGTAGAGGTGCTCCAGATCGGCCACCTCGTAGCGGTCGGGGTCGACGATCGCCGCCGGGTCCAGCAGCTTGATCAGCTCGGCGAAGGAGCGGGCGTCACCGTTGTGCGGGGTCGCCGAGGCGAGGATCAGCGCGTCGGTCTGCCGGGCGAGCAGCTGGGCCAGCGCGTTGGTGTCCGTCCCCCGGTTGACCAGGCGGTGGGACTCGTCGATCACCACCGCGTCCCACTCCGTCCTGTCCAGGTGGTGGGCGTACTGTCCGTCGCGCTTCAGGGTGTCGACGGAGACGATCACGCGCTTGAAGTAGGCGAAGGGATTACGGCCCGAGGGGATCTCCTGCTGGATCCGCTGGATACCGGTCGAGTCCAGCCGCACCAGCGGGATCGCGAAACGCGTCCACAGCTCCCGCTGGAACTGCTCCAGCACGTGCTGCGGCGTGACCACCAGGATCCGCTCACCGCGGCCCCGGCGGATCAGCTCCGCCAGCACCAGGCCGATCTCCAGCGTCTTGCCGAGGCCGACCACGTCCGCGATCAGCAGGCGCGGCTGCGGATTGGCCATCGACAGGGCCAGCTCGGCGGGGCGCAGCTGGTGGGTCTGCGCGTCCATGAGGAAGTTGTCGGCCAGACCGAGGCCGTGCTCGGTCTGCGGCAGGAAGGACTTGCGGACCACCGCCTCCAGGTACAGCCGGGCGCGGCGGTGGTTGGGGGAGTCGTCCGCCACCAGCGTCGTCTCGTGCGGGTCGAGGACCTGGATGTCGTCCAGCCGGCTGTAGAAGACCGCCTCGGTGCCCCGGACGAACGACGAGACCCCTGTGACCTCGACCATGTAACGGTCGTGAGTGGTCAAGGTGACCTTGCGGACCAGCCACTGCTCGTCCCGGACGAGGACCTGCGAGCCGGGAGCGAATCCCGGCCCGGTGGCCGGGGCGCCGACACCGGGAGCGGGCTCCGGTTCCGGCTCCCAGGCCGTCCACCCGGCCTCTGCCGGCGCGGTTCCCGCTGATTCGGTCGCTGTCATGCCGCCGGACTCCGCGTCGACCGCCACGCCGCACTCCCACTCACTTGCACTCGCCGTCTGCTGTGCACCGCTGCGCCGCACACACGCGGAGCGCAGCCGACGCCACCGTGCTATCCAACCAGGCCGGGGCCCGGACCGGCACCGTTTGAACGATCGACCCGGGGCGTCCTACAGCGCGGGCATGGATGCGTAAGCCTTGCGCAGCTCCTCGGCGACCCGCTGCGAGGCCGGCACGCGGGGACGGGCCGGTGCGGAAGGTCCGACCGGGGCCGGCTCGGCCTCCGGGGCCTCGGGAAGATCGGCCGCCGCGGTGGACTCCGCCGGGCCTTCGATCGCACCGGGGGTCGGCGCGGGGACCGTCGGGAGGCGGTCCTCGACCTCGATGGTGAGCCGGTCCGCGCCTTCGGAACCGCTGCCCGTGCGCGCGATCAGCGCCTGCCGCGCCGAGGCTGGGGGGATGCCGAACGCGGACATTACGGCGCCGCACGCGTCCGCGACCTGCTCGATGGTCGGTCGGTCCTGAGGCTCGTGCGCGAACATGGACGAGACGAGCGGGAGCAGTGTCTCCGGCACGCTGCTCAGGTCCGGAGCCTGGTCCGGGTTGGCAACCTGCGCGACGATCGATTCCCACCGGGTGCCGTCGTACGGGTAGTGGCCGGCCGCCGCGTAGAGCAGGACGGTGCCGAGGGCGTACACGTCGGCCGCTGCCGTGACGTGTGGGTGGCCCGCGGCCTGCTCGGGCGGCATGCACCGCACCGTCCCGACGATCATGCCGCTGTGCGAGAGGGATTCGTGCGTCGCGTCGGTGAAGGCGGCCAGTCCGAAGTCGATGATCACGGGACCGTAGTCACCCATGATGACGTTCTGCGGCTTCATGTCGCGGTGCAGGAGGTCAGCGGCGTGCACCGCGGCGAGACCTTCCGCCAACAGTGCCCCCAGGCTTGCGACCTGTACCGCGGGCAGCGGACCGCGGGCGTCGATCTCCTCGAGCAGAGTGCGGCCCGGCACGTAGTCCATGGCCATCCAGGGACGGTCCGCGTACGGGTCGGCGTCCAGGAAGCGCGCCACCCGGCCGGTGCCGACCACCTTCCGCGCGGCCCGCGCCTCCCGCTCGAACCGCGCCCGGGTCACCGGATCCAGCCGGTCCGCGCGGATCAGCTTCACGGCGACCGGGTCGCCGGCCGGGGAGAAGGCCAGGAAGACCTCCCCCATGCCACCGGACCCGAGGGTGTCCGCCACCGTGTACCGGCCGATCCGCTCGGGCATTCCCGGCATGATCACACGCCCTCTCGTATCTCCATGGCATCTCCGAACACCGCGGACGCCGTCGGCCAGATTAGTGGTACCGCACACCTGTCGTGTACGGAGGGCGTGAACCGGTGCTGGCCCCTCCATCGCAGACGAGGCGACCACGACGGGCCGTGACGCTGCTCGGGGGCCACAGGTTCGCGGTCGTGAAGGAGGACTCTCTCCCGACGCGTGACGCCGGATGCCGCCTCCGCTCTTGCTGACGAAAAGTCAGCAAGTTCCCCGCCATGCCTTGACGGTGCATGGACACGGCTCTACAACGTAGTCAGCTCCCCGATCCCCCACCGCCGGGGAGCAGCGAAAGTTCGTCTTCTCGATTCCCCCTCACCGAGGAAGAGGCTTTCCCATGCGCCTTCGCCGTCACCGTGCCGCCATCGTCACCGCCACCTTCGCCGCCACCGCCGCCCTCGCGCTGGGCGCCGCCCCCGCGTCCGCGGCACCGGGCCCCGCCGCCGCCACCCCGGTGCTGACCGCCGGCGGCGTCGCCGTCGCGGCGGGCGACGCGCTCGCCGCGCCGCTCGCCGCGAGCACCCGCGCCACCTTCTACTCGACCGCGACCAGCACGACCGGTGTCACCTGCGCCACCTCCCAGCTCGCCGCCAAGGTGCTGACCAACCCGGCGGCGCCCGGTACGGCGACCGAGTCGCTGACCGGGCTGACCTTCGGCTCCTGCACCAGCAACGTCACCGGGGTCACCTCCGTCCGCAGCCTGACCGTCGGCAACCTCCCGCACGTCATCGCCGTCGACGACGGCCCGGGCCTGCCGGTCACCCTCACCGGCGGTAGCGCCGGGCCGATCCAGGCCACCGCCGTGCTCAACAGCTGGTTCGGCACCCTCACCTGTACCTACCAGCTCAGCGGCGCGTTCACCGGCAACGCCGACAACGCCGCCCACAGCATGGCCTTCCGCAACGAGCACTTCGCCAAGAGCGGTGGATCCTCGCTCTGCCCGGCGGACGGCTACTTCTCCGCCACCTACGGGCCGGTCACCGACACCACCCAGCCCGGCGGCCCGGCGGTCCTCGTCAACTGATCCGGGCCGGGGCCGCTCGACGGCCCGGCGCGGACGACCGGCCCCGCAGTCTCCTGCGGGGCCGCGGTCGTTGCGGGCGGGGCCGGTCCGCCGGCCGGGCGTGGGCGAAGCGCCCGCGGCCGAGCCCGCCCGCCGGGGCGGCACCGGTCGGCGTCCTGGCCGGTGGGGGCGGGTGGAGCGTTGCTGACAGACGGTCAGGGAGGCCTCGCCCGGCCGTGTCCGGTGGGCGGGAGGGGATTGACACTGGCGGGTAACAACGCGCAATCTGATCAGGCCCACCGGCGTGTGCGGGGGTCGAGTGCGGCCCGTGCCGCTGCCAATGCGGTTCGCGGTGCGACGAGTTGTGGCGTCGCGCACTCGGCTCACAGGCGGGGGGACTGCCGGTTCCGCGTGTCCGCACACGCCCCCGGGGTGTGCGGTGGAGGGCGTGCCGAGCAGGCGCGCCCCGAGGGGGAGAGACGCGGGCCGGGGGGCCGGCGACTCGACGGCGGTGTGCGGGCGCGCTCCGGAAGGAGCCGGCCCGCTGCGGCGCGGTGCCCCGACGGCGCACCGACCGCTCGCCCCGTCGCCCAGGAAGGACGCCCGCATGGCCGATCTGCCCGTCGCGCCCGCCGAGGGACAGGCCGCCGTGGCGAGTCCGCCCGCCGGGCCGCCCGTCGGGGCGGTGCTGCTCTGCTGTCTCGGGGCCTTCGTGGCCTTCCTGGACAGCACCATCGTGAACGTGGCGTTCCCCAACATCGCCAAGACCTTCGACGACTCCGACCTGCCGACGCTCTCCTGGGTGCTCAACGGCTACAACGTGGTGATCGCGGCCTTCCTGATGCCGGCCGGCCGGGCTGCCGACCGGCTCGGCTGCCGGCGGTCGTTCGCGGTCGGCCTCACGGTCTTCACCCTGGCCTCGGTGGTCTGCGGGGTCGCCGGTTCGGCGGCGGTGTTGATCGCGGCCCGGCTGGTGCAGGCGGTGGGCGCCGCGATCCTGGTGCCGACCTCGCTCGCCCTGCTGATGCCGATGTTCCCGATGGCCCGGCGGTTGATCGCGATCACCGTCTGGGGCGCGGCGGCGGCGCTGGCCGCCGGCATCGGGCCCGGTCTCGGCGGGCTGCTGGCCGAGCACTGGTCGTGGCGGGCGGTCTTCCTGGTGAACATCCCGATCGGGGTCGTGGCCGTGTGGGCCTCCAGGTCCCTCACCGAACAGCGCGAGCGCGGCGGTCCGACCCCGGACGTGCCGGGCGCGGCGCTGCTCGGCGGCGCGCTCGGCCTGCTCGCACTGGGCCTGGTCAAGGGCCCGGACTGGGAGTGGACGAGCCCCGGCACCCTCGGTGCGCTGGCCGGCGGCCTGCTGCTGGCGGTGGCGGCGGTGCTGCGCAGCGCCCGCCACCCGGCGCCGGTCATCGCGCTGGACCTGCTGCGCTCGCGCAGCGCCATCGGCGGCAATCTCGGGTCGATGCTCTTCTCGGTGACCTTCTACATGGTCATCCTCAACAACATCCTCTTCCTGACCGGGCATTGGCACTGGTCGCTGATCACGGCCGGGCTGGCCACCACGCCGCCGCCGATCGCCACCGCGCTGGTCGCCCGCCCGGCGAGCCGGCTCGCGGAGCGGTTCGGGGACCGCCCGGTGGTGATCGCCGGCTGCCTGATCTACGCCTGCGGGACGCTGCTGCTGCTCCAGGGCGGTGGCCGGGGGCCCGACTTCGTCACCCACTGGCTGCCCGGCGCAGTGGTGATGGGCACCGGGGCCGGACTGGTCTGGCCGGTGCTGGGCGCGGTCGCGCTGGCCGGGGTCGAACCGGCCCGGCTGGCCACCGCGAGTGCGGCGAACGCGGCCTTCCGGCAGCTCGGCGCGGTGCTCGGGACGGCCCTCGCGGTCTCCGTGGTGACCGCCTCGGCGGCCGACGCGCTCGGCGCGGCGCGTGACACCTGGTACCTGGCGATCGGCTTCGCACTCGCGGTCGCCCTGCTCGCCGCGGTGACGATCCGCCGGATTCCGGCCGCGGCGGCGCCCGTCGACATACCAGGTGTCCGGTAATTTCGGCCGAATTCCGCAGCCAATCCCGACACCCGACCCCCTGTTCCGGCAGGGGGCTCATCGGTGTTGGCACGAATCAGATCTGACGATTCGTTAACTTCCATGTAACTGCGATCGCTTGGCCTGCTTAATCGACAACTTGTATGATTCTGAGCCATGGTGACGCCCGAAGTTGAGTCCTACATCCGGCAGAAATTCGGCGAGCACGCCGGCCTCGCGGACGAGGAGGTTTTCGCCGACGACGTGACGCTGGCCGAGGTGATCGGCCGCAGCCCCACAATGACCAACAGCATTGACCTCATGGAGGCGTTCGCCAGGACCGCCAATGGCCTACGCAAGGACTACGGCGTGCGGGTGCGGCTGCCCGCGCTGCCCCTCGACACCCCCACGCCGATGGTGCTGAAGGTGTTCCTGGAGGAGTTCGAGAAGCAGAAGGCGAAGGAGGCGGCCGCGTGAGCATCGTCGAGACGGACCTCGCCGTCCCGGTCATCCGGAAGGCGGTCGTCCCCGCCGAGCCGCCGGCCATCATCACCGACCTCTGGGACGCGCTGACGGTGCGCCGGATGTCCCTCGTGGACGTCACCTGGGAGCAGCAGCGGCTGCACGAGTCCCGCCGGTGGAGCGTCGTCGAGATGCTGTCCGCCGTCGACCTGGACAGCCTCACCCCGCTGGACCGCAACCTGGTCTGGAACGCCGGCCGGGCCGAGCTGACCACCAAGCCGGGCGCCGACCGCCTGGAGCGGCAGGCCGAGGCCGAGGTGCGCCGCTGGGAGAAGAGCAACCCGGCGCTGGCGGCGGTCATGGAGGCGTGCGGCACCTGGAGCCGCTACTGGAACGAGGAGGAGGCCCACCACGAGACGGTCTTCAACCGGCTGGCGGACGTCAGCGGGATGGAGCCGATCGACGACGAGACCTTCCTCGCGTTCCGCAAGGTCTTCCCGGACGACGACATGCTGCGCACCCTGGTGCTGCTCGCGATCTCCGAGATCACGGCCGCCGTCAACTACGGCCAGTGCCAGCACGTGATCCAGGACGAGGGCCTGCGCCGGATCTTCAAGCAGGTCGCGGCCGACGAGATCCAGCACCGCAACTACTTCGTCTCCTTCGCCAAGGCGCTGGTGGACAGCGGTGAGTACCACGCCAAGGACGCCTTCGCGGTGGCCCACCTCTTCCTCCGCGAGGACGGCGAACTCCTGGGCAGCGCCCGGGACCAGAAGGAGGACCGGGGCACCCACGTCAACTGGTGGGACCACCTGGACACGGCCGAAACCGGCTACCGCCCCGAGGCGATCGAGAAGAAGGAGCAGCTGGTCTGCGGCGCTCTGAAGAAGATCACCGGGATCGAGGTGCACTCGCGCGAGGAGGTCGAGGACACCTGGATGGACCTCCTCGACAGCTGACGCCCGGCCCGGCGAGGGCCCGGTCCGGCGCCCCGCGCGGAACGCGCCCCCGGGGCGCCGGTACGGCGGCCCAGCCCAGGCCCACCCGTACGCTTCCCGGCCCCCGGCCGGTCCTTTCGGCACGATCACAACGGACGGTCCGACGTGTTCTTCGGCGAATCACGCCTCATGCTCCCGGTGCGCCCCAACGACCTCGACGCGCTGGGGCACGTCAACAACGCGGTCGCACTGGAGTACCTGGAGGCCGGGCGGTGGGACTGGCTCGGCCGCCAGGGGCTCGTCCACGGCGACCGGCTGATCGCGGTGGTCGCCCGCACCGAGATCGACTACCTGGCGGAGCTCCCGCGCGGCCTCGTCGAGGTGCGGACCGAACTCGCGTCCCCCTCGGAGGAGGAGTGGGACGAGGAGGGCATCACCTTCCGGGCCAGGTTCCGCCAGCGCATCCACCTGCCGGAGGTGGACCGGCCGGCGGTGGACGCCCTGGTGACGGTGGCCTTCCTGGACGCGCGGCAGCGCTGCCTGGTCTCCCTCCAGGACTTCCTGGCCGCCTCCACGCCTGCCTGACGGTCCGTCAGGACCGTTGGCCGGCAGGTGCAGTGCGGGTATCAGACAATGAACGAGTAGGAGGGGTCCGGTGCTCGAACACATCCAGCGCAACCAGGAGTGCCCGCCCGAGCGGGGGCTCCACCTGTACGAGAAGTACGGCGACCCGGCGGAGTTCACCTCCTACCGGGACTTCCCCGAGCAGATCGCCGCCTGCGCGGACTTCTTCCGCGACCAGGGGATCGGACCGGGCACCCGGGTGGTCTTCCCGTTCGAGACGTCCGTCCCGGTGGTCTTCGCGTTCCTGGCGCTGATGGAGATCGGCGCGGTGCCGCTCTCGGTCAAGCCGTTCGTGCTGAACACGCCGAAGGACGGCTACCAGGAGTTCCTGGCCCGGGTCGCGGCGGACTTCGACGCCGCCCGGATCCTCGACGTCCCCACGCTGGCCGCCGTCGACCTGCCGGTCGAGGTGCTCGCGCTGCCCCCGGCGGGCCTGCGCCGGGCCGGCGCCCGGCTGCGCACGCCCGGGGACGAGGAACTGGCCTTCGTGCAGTTCTCCTCCGGGTCGACGTCCTTCCCCAAGGGCGTCCCGGTGACGCACGGCCGGCTCCGGGAAAACCTGACCATGATCACCCGCACCGACGGCCGCCGGCCCGAGGAGCGGGTCAGCAGCTGGCTGCCGCTCTACCACGACATGGGGCTGGTCGGCGGCATGCTGTCCTGCTTCGCGGTCGGCTGCGACCTGCTGCTCGCCGAGCCGGTGACCTTCCTGTTCGACGCGCGCGGCTGGTGGGAGCACATGGGCCGGGAGCGGGCCATCGGCACGGTCATCCCGAACTTCGCCGTCGACTACTCGCTCAAGCTGATGCAGGACCTCGACCCCGAGGAGATCGCCGAGCTCGACCTCGCCGGGATGCGGTCGATCTACCTCGGCAGCGAGCCGATCAACCTGCCCAACCTGGAGGCGTTCCTCGACCTGATGGCGCCCGCGGGCCTGCGGCGCGAGGTCTTCATGCCCTGCTACGGCATGGCCGAGGCCGTCCTGCTGGTGGCCAGCCGCCCGGTGGGCAGCGAGATCCGGGTGGCGACCTCGCCGTCCGGCGTCCCGGCGATCTCGGTCGGTCCGCCGATGGCGGAGTTCACCGTCCGGCTGCGCGGCGAGGACGGGCGGGTCTGCGGGGAGAACGAGCTGGGCGAGATCGAGCTGGCCGGCGGCAGCCTCGCCGGGGCCTACTTCGACCGGCCGGGCCCGATCGGGGGGCCGGACGGCTACTACGCCACCGGGGACATCGGCTTCCTGGACGCCGGTGAGCTCTTCATCACCGGCCGGATCAGCGACCGGATCAAGGTCGGCGGCCGCAGCCTGTTCGCCGCCGACTTCGAGCAGGCGGTCGAGCAGCTCCCGTTCGTTCGCGAGGGCCGCACCGCGGTCGCGCAGATCGGGACGGACATCGTGGTGCTGACCGAGGTGGACCGCGAGGCCCGCGAGGACGTCCCGGGCAGCCGGGCGCGGATCGTCGAGCACCTGGTGCGGGCGATCGGCGTCACCGTGCGCGCGGAGGACGTGCACTACCTGAAGCCCGGGCAGCTGCCGCGCACCAGCAGCGGCAAGCTGCAGCGGCGCGCGATCGTGGCCGCGTACGAGCAGGGGCGGCTCGAAGGGCTGACGCTGGCCGGGCCGCCCGGGAGCTGACCGGGCGGCCGGGCCCTCGGGCCACCTGGGTCGGCGTCCGGCCGGCCGCGGTCATCGGAGCCCCGCCCGCGCCCGCGGTCGGGGCCGCCACTACGCGAAGGAGCGACGCATGCCGAAGCTGGAGCGGGACGGCGAGGTCTTCGTCCTGCAGCTCGACCCCGACGACGAGAACCTGTTCCATCCGGACCGGCTCGCCGTGCTGGAGGCGGCGCTCGACGAGGTGGAGGGCGCGCAGGGGCCCCGCGCGCTGGTCACGGTGGGCAGCGGCAAGTTCTGGTCGAACGGCCTGGACCTCGCCTGGCTGCTGGACCACGGCGACCAGTACGCCGGCTACCTGGACCGGGTGCACGCGCTGCTCGCCCGGACGCTGGCCTCGCCGGTGGTCACCGTCGCCGCGCTCAACGGGCACACCTTCGCGGCCGGGGCGATGTGGGCGCTGGCCCACGACGTCCGGGTGATGCGGGCCGACCGCGGGTACTTCTGCCTGCCCGAGGTGGATCTCGACCTGCCCTTCCAGCGCGGCATGTCGGATCTGATCCGGGCCCGGCTGGCGCCGCAGGTCGCGCACGAGGCGATGACCACGGGCCGTCGCTACGGCGGCGGCGAGGCGCTCGATGCCTGGATCGTCGACGAGATCGCGGACCTGGACGGGCTGCTCGGGCTCGCCGTCGAGCGGGCCCGGGCGCTGGCCGGCAAGACCCGGCCGGTCCGGGGGCAGATCAAGGAGATGCTGTACTCGGAGACGCTCGCCTCGCTCCGCACGCCGACGGTCGCGTGACCCGGGCGGCGGGTGGCCCGAGCGGCCCGTGACCCGAGCGGCCCGTGACCCGCGCCGCGGGGTGACCGGTCCGCGTGCGACCGGCCGTCACACCGGCCGCCCCCGAGCCCCGGACCGCCCGGTCCGGGGCTTCGGTGCACCGCGGGAGGCCGCTCTCAGGCGTGGCGGGGCTCCCGGCGGAAGAGGCGGCGGGTGAGCATCACGGCGGCGGCCGTCCCGGCGGCCGACACCAGCAGGGCGGGCGCGGCGTGCGGCCAGGTGTCCAGCAGGCCGAGCGGGGGCAGCGGCGGCCCGGACCAGCCCTCGCCGCCGAACGCGCGGCCGAACCAGGCGGTGCGGAGGGTCTCGACCACCGGGGTGAGCGGGAGGGCGTGCGCGGGCCCCGCAACCAGTCGGGCAGGGAGTTCAGCGGGGTGGCCACGCCACCGGCGAACATCGAGAGCAGCAGCACGGGCGTGGCGACCATCGGGGCGGCCTCGGCGCTCGGGGTGAGACCGGACAGGGCGGCCGCGAGCAGTGCGAAGAGCAGGAAGTCGGCGAGCAGGGGCACCGCCAGGAGCAGCGGGTCGGCGGGCGCCGGGGCGTCGTCGACCTGCGGCGCCGCGCCGAGGACGGTGGGCAGCCCGGCGGCGGTGACGCCGGTCGGCGGGCGGGCTCAGCGGTACGTCGGCTGCTCGTGCAGGCCGAGTGCCAGCCAGGGGTCGGCCTCGCAGTGTCGCACCAGCCAGCCCGCCAACGGGCCCTGCGGGCGGACCAGTTCCGCGCAGGCGGCGCGCAGCCCGGCTTCGGCCTCCAGCAGGCCGGGGGCCGACACGAAGGCCACGCCGTCCGGTGCTCCCGCCGTCGCCCGGAACCGGGCGTGGTCGAGCCGGGCCGGCTCCCGGAGCGCGCGCTCCAGGCCGTCCCGCACGGCGGCCGCCTCCACCGGTCCGGCGGGCGGTCGACCGCCCGGCGCCTCCAGCTGGACGCGTATCACGTACACCTACGACAGCGTGACGGCTCGACAGTTCCCTTGGCCGGGCGTGCCGGTGGCACACTTCTGACTGGCAGCAACATGTCACCGTCGTGCGGGGCACCTCCGCCGCGCTCCGGTTCCGCCGCGGTGGTCGCGCGGCCGATCGGGCCGACCCCCTTCACCGTTCACGCGCCGGGCCGACATATTCGTCCGCAGAAGCGTTCTGACAACGCCACCGCGATCGTCCCGATCGTCCCGATCATCCCGGAGGACGCGCGCGAGGGCGCCGGCCTGCTGCCCAGCCCCGGGGTGATCGCCGCCCTGCGCGCGCTCTTCGAGCAGATCCGGGAGCAGGCCCACCCGCTCGGCGGGAGCGGCCGGCGCGACCCGCACGGCCTCGGCTCCCAGGAGCGCGAGCTGCTGCGCCTGCTCGCCGAGGGGCTCACCGACGAGCGGGCCGGGCAGCGGCTCGGGGTCTCGCTGCGCACCGTCCGCCGGATGACGGCCGATCTGATGGTCCGGATGGACGCCCGCAGCCGGTTCCGGGCCGGCATCCAGGTCGCCGCGCTCGGCCGGCTCGGGGGGACCACCTCGCGCTGGGCGTGCGGGACCGCGGTGAGGGCGCCGCTCGGTCGAACGGCGTCGCACCGCGCCCGGCCCGCGCACCGCGTCCGGCCCGCGCACTGCGCCCGGCCCGCGCGCCCGCCGTGCTCCGTCTCGATACCGCATCGGGGTATGCCCACCCGCTATGACCTGGGGTTCGAGGCCGGGCTGGCAGACGGGATGTCAGCCGCGCGTGATATGTACTGCGTCTGGGGCGGCCGGTGAACGGCCGTACGAAAGATGCCGACGCTGTTCCTAGGGGGCCACACCATGTCGTTCTTCCGACGCCGTTCCGGCGAGGGTGCCGCGGGCGGCGCCGACGGCCGCCGGGGGTTCGGCTTCGGCCGGCGCCCCGCGGTGCGCGCGGGCGTGCCGCCGGTGCTCGACCCGGCCGGCGGCGACGAGGAGCTGCGACTGCTGCTCGCCCGGGCGGCCGCGGGGGACTGGGTGGCGCTGCGCCCGGCGCTGGCCGCCGTCCCGGACGGGGCCGACCTCACCCGGCTGCTGGTGGCGCTCGCCGATGTCGCCGGGGTGGAGGAATGGGCGGCCGAGGCCGCCGCCGACCGGCCCGAGGACGCACTGGCGCTGCTGCTCTCCGGCGCCCGGCACGTCTCCTGGGCCTGGGAGGCGCGCACCGGCCGGCGGGCCAAGGACGTCACCGAGGAGCAGTGGCAGCTCTTCCACCAGCGGCTGGACACCGCCGAGGAGCAGCTGTTCGCGGTGGCCGAGCGCGAGCCGCAGTGGCTCGCCCCCTGGTACTTCCTGCAGATCAGCGGCCGTGGCGCCTCGCTCGGCCCGGACATCGCCCGGCACCGCTTCGAGGCCGCGCTGCGCCGCGACCCCGGCCACCCCGGCTCGCACCGGCAGCGCCTCCAGCAGCTCTGCGCCAAGTGGGGCGGCTCGCACGAGGAGATGCACGCCTTCGCCCGCGCCGCGATGCTGGCCGCCCCCGAGGGCAGCCCGCTGGGCGAGCTGGTCGCCCTCGCGCACCTGGAGCACTGGCTGGACCTCCCGGACGGCGAGGACCACGCCTACCTCACCAGCCCCGCCGTGCTGGCCGAGCTGCAGGAGGCGCTGCGGCGGTCCGTCCTGCACGCCGACTACGCACGGCCGCGCGGCTGGCAGGGCGCCTTCAACACCTTCGCGATGGCCTTCTCGCTGGCCGACCAGCCGCGGACGGCCCACCTCCTGTTCGAGGCCCTCGACGGCGCCGTCACCGAGTCGCCGTGGAACTACCTGGCCGGGGACCCGGTCGAGATCTTCCGCGTCCACCGCGACCGCTGCGCCCGCTAGGCCCGGCCCGCCGGCGCAGACAGCCCCGCCGGCCCCGGCCGGCGCACCAGAACTCCCGCCACACCCGACGCGATCGAAAGAGCCTGCGGTGTCCCCTTCCGAGAACCCGACGAGTGCGCACACCTTCCAGGTGGACCTGCGCGGCCTGGTGGACCTGCTCTCCCACCACCTCTACTCCAGCCCCCGGGTCTACCTGCGCGAGCTGCTCCAGAACGCGGTGGACGCGATCTCCGCCCGGCAGGCGCTCGACCCGTCCGCGCCGGCCCGGATCACCGTGCACGCCGACGAGGACCTCACCGTCACCGACACCGGCATCGGCCTCACCGAGGCCGACGTCCACACCTTCCTCGCCACCATCGGCCGCAGCTCCAAGCGCGACGCCGACGGCCGGATCGACGGCGCCGGCCTGGCCCGCGCCCGCGGGGACTTCATCGGCCAGTTCGGCATCGGGCTGCTGGCCTGCTTCGTGGTGGCCGACGAGATCACCGTCGTCACCCGCTCCGCCGCCACCCCGGACGCGCCGGTCATCGAGTGGCGCGGCGGCTCCGACGGCCGCTACACCATCCGCACCCTGCCGGCGGAGGCCAAGCCCGAGCCCGGCACCACCGTCCGGCTGGCGCCGCGCGCCGACGCCGCCGAGTGGACCCGCGCCGACCGCGTCCTCTCGCTCGCCCGCGACTTCGGCAGCCTGCTGCGCCACGAGGTGACGGTGGTCGACGGCCGGGGCACCGCCACCCGGGTCAACCGCACGCCGCCGTGGGCCGAGCGGCACGGCTCCCCGCTGGCCCGCCGCGAGGCGCTGGCCGCGTACTGCCGCACCACCTTCGACTTCACCCCGCTGGACACCATCGAGCTGGACCTGCCGGTGGTGGGCCTGCGCGGCGTCGCCTACGTCCTGCCGGACGCCGTGCCGCCGTCCCGCCGCTCCGGTCACCGGGTCCACCTCAAGGGCATGCTGCTCTCCGAGCAGGCCGACGAACTCCTGCCGGACTGGGCGTTCTTCGTCCGCTGCGTGGTCGACACCGACAGCCTGCGCCCCACCGCCTCCCGCGAGGGCCTGTACGCGGACGAGACGCTCGCCGCCGTCCGGGACGCGCTCGGCGCGCGGATCCGCGACTGGCTCACCGGGCTCTCCGCCAGCGACCCGGCCCTGCTGCACCGCTTCATCTCGGTGCACCACCTCGCCGTCAAGGAACTCGCCCGCTACGACGACGAGTTGCTGCGGATGCTGCTGCCCTGGCTGCCGTTCGAGACCACCGACGGCAATGTCACCCTGGACGAGTTCGCCCGCGCCCACCCGGTCGTCCTGGTGACGCGCACGGTCGAGGAGTTCCGCCAGGTCGCCCCGATCGCGGCCGCTGCCGGCCTCGGCGTCGTCAACGGCGGCTACACCTACGACCGGGACCTCGTCCACCGGCTGCCGGAGATCCGCCCCGGCACGTCGGTGGCCGACCTCGACCCGGGCACTGTCACCGCCCACCTGGACACCGTCGACCCGGCGGCCGAGCTGGCCGCGTCGGCGTTCCTCACCGTCGCGCGCGAGGTGGTCGGCCGGTTCGACTGCGACGTCGCCCTGCGCAGCTTCCACCCCACCAGCGCGCCCGCGCTGCTGCTGGACAACCGGGAGGCCCGGCACGAGCGCACCCGAGCCCAGCTGGCCGACGAGGCCGACGGCCTGTGGGCCGACATCCTCGGCTCGCTGCGCGCCGAGGTGCCCCGCGCCCAGCTGGTGCTCAACCACCTCAACCCGCTGGTCCGCCGGGCCGCCTCGATCGGTGACCGCGAACTGGCCGTCACCGCCGTCGAGGCGCTGTACGGCCAGGCCGTCCTGCTCACCCGCCGCCCGCTGAAGTCCAGCGAGAGCGCCCTGCTCAACCGGTCGTTCATCAGCCTGCTCGACCACGCCATGCTCGGCCACGAGTCGGCCGGGCGGCCGTCCGCCGGCCGTGACGCGGCCGACCCGCAGAAGGAGTCCTGACCGTGGACGTGCTGGACAGTGTCGACGCGGTGATGGCCGCGCTGCGCGAGAACGACGCCCGCCCGTACGGCCGGCAGCGGACCGTGACCGCCGAGGAACTCGTCGACGCCGCCGAGCAGTTCGACGACACCGGGGTCCGTGCGATGGCCCTGCTGGAGCTGATGGAGGCCTACGAGTACGACGGTGAGCGGAGCAAGGCCCCGGTGGTCTTCGCCCGGGTGCTGAGGCTCTGGGACACCGACCGGGACGGCTTCGGCGAGTGGGCCGCCCAGCAGGTGTTCTGGCGGTTCAAGTGGGTGGCCACCGCACTGCTCGGCACGCCCGACGTCCCGCTGGACGCCGTGCGCCGCTGGCACACCGAGATGCACGACCGCTACCGCGCCGCCGGCCACGGCCTGCAGCCGTACTACGCGCAGCGGTACCACCTGGCCGCGCACACCGGGGTCGACACCGAGAACGCCTTCGAGCTGTGGGCGGCCCGCCCGCGCAGCGAGCTGAGCGACTGCCGGGCCTGCGAGATACGCGCCCAGGCGGGCCACCACGTGCGGGCCGGGGACGACCGGCGCGCGCTGGAGGCCTGGCGGCCGGTCTTCGCGGGCGAGAGCACCTGCGCCGAGGAGCCCTACCTCAGCCACGCCCACGCCCTGCTGCCGCTGTTGCGCGAGGGCAGGCCGGACGAGGCGCGCTCCAGCCACCTGGTCGGCTACCGCTTCGCCCGCGGCAAGTCCGGGATGGCCCGGGCCGTCGGCCTGCACGTGGAGTTCTGCGCGCTCTCCGGGAACGAGCCGCGCGGCCTGGAGATCCTCGCCGAGAACCGCGACCTGTTCGCCGTCACCGGCGACCCGGTCGGCCGGCTCGACTTCCTCACCGGCGTCGAGGTGCTGATCGCCGCGCTGGCCCGGGGCGGCCACGGCGGGCTCGCCGTCAGCGGCCCGCCCGGCACGACCTGGACGGTGGACTCCCTCCTCGCCCACCTGCGCACCGAGGCGGACGCACTGGCCGCCCGCTTCGACGCCCGCAACGGCACCGACGCGGTGAGCGCACGCCGCCGGGTCCGGCTGGAGCGCCGGCCGCTGCTCGCCGAGCCGCTCGCGCTCGGGGTGCGGGCCGCGGCCGCCCCGGAGCTGGCGGCCGGGTCGGCCACCCCGCCGGTGCCGCTGCGCGCGGCCGAGCCGGAGCCGGCGGACTTCGCCGCGCTGGTCGTCCGGGCCCGCGAGCTGGACCTGCTGGGCCACCCGGACGCGGACGGCCTCTGGCAGCGCGTCGCCGAGCGCTTCACCGCCGCGGACTACGTCCACGCCGAGGGCACCGGGGCCGGCAGCGCCGGGCGGCTGCGGGCCGAACTCGCCGAGCAGCGGGCCCATCTGGCGCTCGACCGGGACGACTGGTCGGGCGGCCGGGTCGCGCTGCTGGAGGCGGGCGAGCTGTTCGAGCGGGAGGGGCTGGCCGGGCAGGCCCTGGTGGTGCGCACCCGCGCGCTGGTGGTCGAGCTCGGTGACGTCGAGGGTGCGACGTCGGACTGGCCGGCGCTGGACGCGGCGCTGGCCGGGGCCGAGGCGCTGCTCGCCGCCGGGCCGGCCGGTGGCGGGGCGGCTCTCACGACGGACGACTACCTGATCGTCCTGCAGTGCCGCGCCTTCGCGGCCCACCACGACCTCGTCCGGGCGCTGCCCGAGCCCCCGGCCGGCACGGCCGAGCGCTTCGAGAGCGCCGTCACCGCCTACCGGCGGGAGAGCACCGAGCGGGGATCGCTCCGCCGCTCGGCCACCGCCCGCCAGTACGCCGCCGACATCGCGGCCCGGCAGGGGCGCACCGCCGAGGCGGTGGCCGAACTGCGCGGCTCCCTGGAGCAGTTGGACGCCGCCGAGCTGCCCTGGCACACACCGCGGGTGCTCGGGCTGCTCGGCCAGGTGCTGCTGCAGGGCGGCGAGCAGGCCGAGGCCGTCCAGGTCCTCCACCGGGCGCTGGCCGAGGCCACCCGCTGGGCGGACGACTCGTACCCGTTCGGGGCGACGTACCTGATGCTCGGTCACGCCTGCGCCCACCTCGGGGACAACGGCGCGGCCGTCCGGGCGCTCTCCCAGGCCGCCGCGCGGTTCGACCGGAAGGGCCCGGCGGGCGCCGAGGAGGCCGCCCAGGTCCGGCTCCAGCTCGCCGACCTGCTGCGGGACGCCGGCCGGGCGGCCGACGCGGTCGCCGTCCTGGAGTCGGTGCTGCTCGACCCGGCCGCACCCGATCTGGACGTGCGGCTGCTCGCGCAGGCCCGGCTGGACCTCGCGCGCGGACTGTTCGCGCTGGAGGAGTTCCGCGACTCGGCGGAGGAGTACCTGCGGCTGGCCGACGAGGTGGCCGGCTGGGAGGAGCAGCACACCCACACCGTGGTCGCCGGCGAGGCCGTCCTCGCGCTGGCCGAGGCCGGCCGCTGGGAGGCCGCCCACGCGGCCCGCGAGCGCGCTCTCGCCTCCCACGCCGGGGCACCCCGGCCGGACCAGATCGCGGGCATGCTCCGGGAGTTCGCCCGGCTCACCATGCACGCGCAGGGCCCGGACGGGCTGGACGCGGCGCTGGAGCGGCTGGCCGAGGCGGACGCCGTCCGCGAGGCCGCCGAGCGGGACGGCGAGCCGCACGCCCCGTGGTACCTGCGCGGCGCCGCCCACTACGAGCGGGCCCGGGTGTACGCGGTGGCCGGGCGGTACGAGTCGGCGCTGGCCGAGGCCGAGCTGGCGATCACCGCCTACGAGGCGGGCGGCGAGCCGGCCGAGACGCCGCGCGCCGAGGCCGTCCGGCTGGCCGGGCTGATCGAGGGCACCGACCTCGGGCGGACGGCGGCGGCCCGCGCCCGGCTCGCCGCCGCCGCCGAGCGCTGCCGGGGCTTCGGACTGCACGAGGCGGCCGCCGTCCTGGACGGTCTGCGGGAGCGGATCGGGCGGCAGGAGCAGTGACGGTGGGCCCGCCGCCGCACGCGCGGCGGCGGGCCCACCGCGGGGCGGTCGCGGTCAGCAGGGGCCGTCGTCGGACCAGACGCCCCACTGCCCGCTCGCGGACGGGTTCTCGTTCAGCGTCCACCACTTGGCGTGGTACTTGTGGCCGCCGTAGGACACCTTGTTGCCGTTGGTGTAGGTGGTGGTGGCGCTCCACGCCGGGTCGGTGCAGGCCCCCGGGGGCTGGCTGGTCGGGGGCTGGCTGGTCGGCGGCTGGCTGCTCGGGGGAGTGGTGGGCGGCGTGGTGGGCGGGGTCGCGCCCGCGAACCGGACCGTGAACTTGGTGAAGTCCCAGTCGTTCTGGGCCACGCTGGAGCACGACCCGGACAGCCCCGGGTCGACCGGGCCCGGGCACTGGCGGTCGCGGTTGACCGACCAGTAGGTGTACCGCGCCAGCTTGTGGGCGAGGGCGAAGTCCAGCACGGTCTGGAAGTCCGCCTGCCGGAAGTACTCGGCGGCGTCCGTGCGCCCGTTCATCAGCGAGACGCCCTCGTGCGCGTAGGCCTGGGCCTCCGTCCAGCCGAACGTGGTCCGCAGGATCCCGTTGAACTTGACCAGGGCGTCGGTCTGCGCGGCCGCGCCGTTGAACCCGCCGTCGAACGGCATGATCGAGTAGTTGTCCGGGGTGAAGCCCTGCGCCTTGGCCTCGTTGAGCATCTGCTGCCCGAACCACCCGGTGCCCGCCCCGGTCCCGGCGGTGGTGATCGAGACGTAGAGCCCGGGGTTGTTCTGCTGGAGGATCCGGGCCGCCCCGATCTCGTTGTGGATGGCCGCGGTGTTCTCGTACTCCGGCTCCTCCAGGTCGAAGTCGATCGCCTTCAGCTGGTACTTGGTGATCACCTTCTGGTAGCCGGCCGCGGTGGCCTCCGGCGTTCCGCAGCCCTGGCCGAGCTTGTTGCCGCCGTAGCCGCCGACCGAGACCGAGACGTCCCCGCCCTTGGCCCGGATGGTCTGGATCACCGCGGGCATGGTGGTGTCGGTGTCGATCGACGAGGTGCCGCCCCAGGCCGGGGAACAGCCGCCCTTGTCCAGGATGAACGCCAGCTGGAAGGCCTTCTGACCGGTCGCGTCCATCACCGCCGCGGCGTCCGGCGGGCTGTTGTCCTCGGGCATCAGGTACGGCGCCGAGGCGTACCAGTTGCTGCCCAGGCCCGCGGCCGGGGCCGTGACGTCGGCGGCGGCGGCGCCGCCGCCGGCCAGCGCGGCCGCCGCGCCGGCCACCAGCCCGAGGGCCCCGGCCACCGCCACCGCGGCCCGGCGGGCTCGGGGCTTGCGGTGCTGCGGTCCGGTCGGCCGGGCGAACTGCTGTGGGGGAAGAGCACGTTCCATCGGAAACCTCTCCAGGAAACGGCAGGGGAAGGCCCGCCCGCGTCGATGTGGGGGTGACGCGCGGGGCTCGACGGCCGTACCGCGGGAGGAGCGTGCGGACGGCCTCCACTGGTATAGACCTGTCCGGAAACCGCCGTCAACCAATGGGACGGTCAAGCCTCGGCGGGGCTCCCGCGGCGGCGCCGGGGCCGGCCGGGCCGGCCGCCGGGCCGTTCGCCCGGGGTGACCCGAAATGCCGGATCATTCATTTCCCCCCTCCCGATTCCCTTTTGCCCCTTTCGATTCCCAGTCCTTTCGGAAGCGGACTCTCCTGTTCCGAATTCGGTTCCGAGGATGATCGAAGTTGGTCTAGACAAGCTGTTCATGTTTCGGTTACGTTTCCCGACGCGAGATCTCGTCAGTAAGTGCACAGCCGCTCGTATCCATCTACCGCAGCGTGGAGGAACAAATGGTTCAGGCGATTCTCAACCTGGTGGACCGCACCTTCTCCCGGGGCCTCAAGGAAGAGGCCGCGGACGCGTACTGCCAGTGCCCCGCGGGCACCAGCTCGTGGTGCTCGAACGAGATCCTGTACGTCCGCACGTGCTGCTCCTGGAACTGCGCCGTCGCCCCGTCCTGTGAGACGTACGGCATCATCGGCGGTTGCTGATCCCCGTCCCGGCGAACCATTCGCCCTGACGAAATCGGTCGACTGACACACGAGTCCGCCGGTGCCCCCGCCCACCCGGGCGGGGGCACCGGTGACGGGGGAGCCATGACTGCATACCTGCTGCTCTGCGGCCGCTGCGTCCTCGCGGCCGTGTTCGCCGTCTCCGCCCTGGCCAAGTTCCGGGCGCCGCGCGAGTTCGCCTCCGCGCTGCGCGCGATGGCCGTCGTGCCCGGGCGCCTGACCGGTGCGACGGCGGCCGCCGTCCCGGTGGCGGAGGTCGCCGCCGGCCTCCTGGTGTGGGCGCCGAAGCCCTTCGCCACCTGGGGTTTCGTGCTCTCCGGCGTCATGTTCGCGGTCTTCGCGGCCGTCCTGGTCTCGGTCCTGCGGCGCGGGCTCGACGTCTCCTGCTCGTGCTTCGGCGCGTCCGGAGTGCCGGTGAGCCGGGCCCATGTGGGCCGCAACCTGGTCCTGCTCGGCATCGCCGGAGCGGGCCTGTCGGCGAGCACCGCCGCCGATCCCGGCGGCCTCGGAGTCACCGGGGCGGTGGTCGCCCTGCTGGTGGCGGTCTTCGCCAGCATCCTGATCATCGCCACCGACACGCTGGTCGAACTCTTCTCGGCCGCCCGCTGACCGCTGTTCTCCCGGCCCTTTTCGCCACCCCTGCATCCGTTCGTACGACCGCGCGCTGGAACGAGGAACAGATAACCATGACCACGGTCTCCGTCATTCTGGTCGGCTGTCTTTCGGTATTCAATCTGCTGCTGACCCTGGCATTGGCCAGGAAAATCACCCAGTTGTCCCACGGCGGCGCACACGGGAATTCCCACGGCGCCTCCCACGGCGGTGCCGCCGGGAGTGTCCTGACGGGTGTCTCGATTCCGGACAACAGGCTGCCGGACGGTGCCCCGATGCCCGATTTCCGGACGGTCTCGCATTCCGACGGTCCGATATCCGGGAATGACCTGACCGGTGACCGGGCGGTCGTCGGATTCTTCTCCACCACCTGCGGATCGTGTCTCGAACAGGCCCCGGACTTCGTCAAGGCCGTCACGGGCTACCCCGGTGGGCGGGAGCGGGTGGTGGCCGTCGTCAAGGGCACCGGCCCGGTGGGCGACAACCTCGTCGCGATCCTCGAACCGGTGGCGCGCGTGGTGGTCGAGCCCGCCGGCGTCGGCGAGGGCTCGGTGGCCGAGGCGTTCGGCGTGGTCCGCTGGCCGAGCTATGTGGACATCGACGCGGCGGGGCGGATCACCAACCGCCTCCTTCCGGCCGAACTCGTCGTCGCACCCGCCTCGCTGTGACCGGACCCAAGGCCGCGCCACCGGCGCAGGCGCCGCCCGCAGTTCCCCTCGGGCCGCCTCCCGGGCCGCCCCTCGGACCTCCTGGCGGACCTCCGGCCGGCCACCGGCCCGCCGTCCCGGCGGAGGGGCGGCGGGCGCTCCGCTCGGGCGCCGCCGCCTGCGCCCTCGCCTGGCGCGCGAGCCCCTCCGCCCTGCTGCTCTCGCTGCTCAGCAGCCTGGTCGGCGGCCTGCTGCCGGCCGGTACGGCGCTGCTGGTCAGCGACCTGTTCGACGCCCTCACCGCCCCCGCCGGCGGGGGCGCCCCGGCCGGTGTGCCGGTCCGCACCTGCGTGCTGCTGATCGTGGCGAGCCTCGGCCTGGCGCTCGCCCCCGCGTTCGGCGAGTTCACCCGGGCCCGCAGCAGCCGGGCCGTCCGACTGCGGGTGCAGGAGGAGCTGTTCGACGCCGTCAACCGGCTGCCCGGTCTGCGGCGCTTCGAGGACCCGCACTTCCAGGACGAGCTGCGGCTGGCCCAGCAGGCCGGTGGCATCGCCCCCGACCTGCTGGTCGGCTCGGCGTTCAGCAGCCTGCAGGCGCTGCTGACGGTGGCCGGCTTCCTCGGCACCCTGTTCGTCGTGAATCCGGCCCTCGGCGCGCTCACCCTGGTGCTGACGCTGCCGCTGATCCGCGTCCAGCTCGCCGCCGGGCGCCGCCGGGCGGCCGTGCTGCGCGAGACCATGCCGCGCAACCGCCGGCAGATGTTCTACGGCAGCCTGATCGCCGACGTGGACGCGGTGAAGGAGATCCGGCTCTTCGGCCTGCAGGACTTCTTCAAGCAGCGGGCGCGGACCGAACTCGTCGCGGTCGCCGAGGCGGAGAACCGGACCGACCGGCAGAACCTCGCCCACCGGCTGCCGGCCCTGCTGCTCGGGGTCGCGGTGTACGGGCTCGGCCTGGTCTGGGCCGTCCGGGCCGCCGGTGCCGGCGAGTTGTCGATCGGGCAGGTCTCGGTCTGCGTGGCGGCCGTCGCCGGCATCCAGGCCGGCGTCGGACAGCTCGCGAGCACCGGCGCGGCCGCGTACCAGGCGGCCATCACCTTCGCCCACTACCGCGCCCTGGGCACCGCCGAACCGGACCTCGCCCTGCCCGCGGTGCCGTCGGCGCCCGGCCCGCTCGGCGGGACGATCGAGTTCCGGGACGTCTGGTTCCGCTACCACGAGGACGCGCCGTGGACGCTGCGCGGCGTCGACCTGACCGTCCCGGCCGGCTCGGTGACCGCGCTGATCGGCCTCAACGGCGCGGGCAAGAGCACCCTGGTCAAACTGCTCTGCCGGCTCTACGACCCCGGGCGCGGCCGGATCCTCTGGGACGGCGTCGACATCCGGGAGTTCACGCCGGAGGCCTACCGGGAGCGGATCGGCGCGGTCTTCCAGGACTACTGCCGCTACGACCTGACCGCGGGCGAGAACATCGGCCTGGGCCGGCTCGACCACCTCCAGGACGCCGACCGGATCGCCGGGGCCGCCCGGGCGGCCGGGGTGCACAAGCGGATCGACCGCCTGGAGGGCGGCTACGACGCGCTGCTCAGCCGGATCTTCCTGCCGGAGGGCGCGGGCACCGGCTGGGGTCACTCGCTCTCCGGCGGTGAGTGGCAACGGCTCGCCGTGGCAAGGGCGTTCATGCGGCGGGACGCCGACCTGATGATCCTCGACGAGCCCAGTGCCGGGCTGGACGCGGCCGCGGAGAAGGAGGTCCACGACAGCCTGCGCGAACTGCGCCGGGGGGCGACCAGCATCATCGTGTCGCACCGGCTCGCCGCCGTCCGCGACGCCGACCGGATCGTCGTCCTCGCCGACGGGCGGGTGGCCGAGGAGGGCACCCACGCGACGCTGATGGCCCTCGGCGGGCGCTACGCCGAACTGTTCACCCTGCAGGCCGAGGGCTACCAGCCGGGCCACCCGGACGCGGCGCCCGATCCGACGGCCGGCCCGGCCCGGGTACCCGTGCCCGGGCCGTCGGCCCACTAGCGGAGGAGAGTCCCCGTCATGCAGCTGCTCCTCGCCGTCGGCGGCACGCTCGCCGCCCTGTCGGTGGCCGCCGCCGTGCTGGCCCGCGCCGCGCTGTCGGTCGTGGTGGTCGCCGGGCCGAGCATGGCCCCGGCCCTGCGGCCGGGGCAGCGGGTCCTGGTCCTGCGCCGGGGCTGGGCGCGGCTGCGGCCGGGCCGGATCGTCGTGGTCTCCCCGGCGGCCCTGGACCTCCCCGCCGACCCGGCCGGCCGGCGCCCGCAGCGGCTCCTGGTGAAGCGCCTCGCCGCCCTCCCGGGCGACCCGGTGCCCGATCCCGCGCGCGCCGCCGTCGGCGCCCCCGTCGTCCCCGGCGGCCGGGTGGTCCTGCTCGGCGACAACCCCGCCTACAGCACCGACTCCCGCCTGTGGGGCGCCGTCCCGGCCACGAGCGTGGTGGGCGTGGTCCTGGACGGCGTCACCCTACGGAGCTGACCCCGCCGGACCGGGCCGGACGGCTCGTCAGCCCGTGGGCCGGGGGGTGCCCTGAGGGCGGCACAGGTGTGGACGGGCAGGTCAGGGAGGTCGGGGCGGGTCGGGGCCGGTCGGTTAGGGTGGCCGGGTGGACGGGGAGCGGGGGGCGGACGAGGGGCGGCAGACCGTTGCGGTCGGGGCGGCCCTGCGGGCGCACCCGCTGCGGTTTCCGCTCACCCCGGCCCCCTGGCGCTGCTGGGGCCATCTGCTCGGCGGCGCGGTCCTCGGGCCGCTGCTGCTGGTCGTGCTCGCCGCCCTGCTGCTGGTCGGCCTCGGTCTGTCCGTCGTCGGGGTCGGTCTGCCGGTCCTGCTGGGGGTCGCCC
The DNA here is from genome assembly GCF_053587085.1 of Kitasatospora sp. NPDC003701. Classification (NCBI taxonomy): domain Bacteria; kingdom Bacillati; phylum Actinomycetota; class Actinomycetes; order Kitasatosporales; family Streptomycetaceae; genus Kitasatospora; species Kitasatospora sp. NPDC003701. The sequence goes on along the minus strand of NZ_JBSFNM010000037.1, from coordinate 13,372 downwards.
TCGCCGGCCTCCCGGTCGGTGCGCTGGAGCGCCGCCGGCTGCGACTGGTCGAGCCGGTGCCCGTGCCCGACCCGCACCGCGCGCTGCCCGGGGTCGGCCGCCGGGCGCGGCTGCGGACCAGGCTGCGGGAGCGCGCGACCTGGCGCGAGCTCGGCTACACCGCCCTGTTCGCCCTGGTGCTGAGCGCCGTCGATCTCGCCTTCACGGCGCTGCTGGCGTTCTGCGGGACGCTGGTCGTCAGCCCGGTGGTGGTCTGGGCGCTGGCCCCCGAGACCGTGATGCTGATCCCCGGCCGGGCGGTCTCCGGCCCCGTCGCGGCGCTGCCCGCGAGCGCCGTCGGGCTGGCCGGCCTGCTGGTCTGCGCGTACGCGGGCGCGCTGCTGACCACCGTCCGGGTCCGGCTCGTCCGCGGCCTGCTCGGTCCCCGGCCGGAGGGCCTCGGCCGTCAGGTCCTCGAACTCACCCGCTCCCGGGCCCGCCTGGTCGACGCCTTCGAGGCCGAGCGCCGGCGGATCGAACGCGATCTGCACGACGGCGCCCAGCAGCAGCTGGTCGCGCTCAGCATGACGCTCGGGCTGGCCGCCTACGAGCTGCGCGGGCGCGAGGGCGACGACCCGGCGCTCGCGCTGGTCGACCGGGCGCGCGGCGAGGCCCGCCAGGCGCTCGAACAGCTGCGGGACCTCGTCCGGGGCATCCACCCCCAGGTGCTCACCGACCACGGGCTGGCCGCCGCCGTGGCCGAGGTCGCGCTGCGCCACCCGATCCCGGTCGAGGTGGACATCGAGCTGCCGCAGCGGCTGCCCGGACCGGTCGAGACGACGGCCTACTTCACCGTCACCGAGGCGCTCACCAATGCCGCCAAGCACAGCGGCGCGACCGCGATCACCGTCCGCGGCCGGATCGCGGACGGCCGCCTGGTGCTCCAGGTGACGGACGACGGGCGCGGCGGGGCCGATCCGGCCGCCGGGGCCGGGCTGCAGGGGCTCGCGGACCGGATCGCGATTCTGAGAGGAAGGCTGATGGTGACCAGTCCGATCGGCGGGCCGACCAGGCTCCGGGTGGAGGTGCCGTGCTCCGGGTAGTGATCGCCGAGGACGCCGTGCTGCTCCGGGCCGGGCTGGTCGAACTGCTCACCCGCGGCGGCCACCGGGTGGTCGCGGCCGTCGGCGACGGCGACGCGCTGGCCGCCGCCGTGGACGCGGACCGGCCCGACATCGTGGTCACCGACGTCCGGATGCCGCCGGGCTTCCACGACGAGGGCCTGCGCGCCGCCCTGGACCTGCGCGAACGCCACCCGGGTCTGCCGGTGCTGGTGCTCTCCCAGTACGTGGCCACCCCGTACGCCACCCGGCTGCTCGGCGCGGCGGGCGCGCAGCCGGCCGGGCTCGGCTACCTGCTGAAGGACCGGGTCGGCGAGGTGGCGGACTTCCTGGACGCGCTCGGCCGGGTGGCGGCCGGTCAGACCGTGATCGATCCGGAGGTGGTCCGGGTGCTGCTCCGCCAGCAGGCGGCGGACCGGCCGCTGGCCCGGCTGACCCCGCGCGAGCGGGAGGTGCTGGGGCTGATGGCGGAGGGGCTGAACAACCAGGCCGTCGCCGGGCGGCTGAGCATCACCGAGGCCTCGGTGGTCAAGCACTGCGGCAACATCTTCATGAAGCTGGACCTCGACCCGGCCGAGGGCAACCGCCGGGTGCTCGCGGTGCTGGCTCACCTGCGGGGGGAGTAGACCGCCGGGGCCGTGGTGCCCCCGGCGCCGGCCCCCGCCGGGTCGAGCAGCTCCGCGAGGCGGCGGGCGGAGGCCTCCCAGGACCACTCCTCCCGGACCCAGCGCCGCCCCGCCGCCCCCATCCGGGCGCGGTCGGCCGCCGGGGCACCGAGGATGCGGCCGACCGCCGCCGCGACGGCGGCCGGGCTCCGGCCGTCGACGACCGCGCCGGTGACCCCGTCGAGGACGGCGTCGGGCGCGCCGCCGGAGCGGCCCGCGACCACCGGCAGCCCGGCGGCCGCGGCCTCCAGGAAGACGATGCCGAGGCCCTCCGCCTCCAGACCGGCCCGCCGGGTGCGGCAGGGCATGGCGAAGACGTCCGCCGCCGCGTAGTACGCGGGGGTGGCCGCGTGTTCGCGGCCGCCGGCGAAGACCACCGAGCCGGGCTCGGTGTGGCGCCGGGCGAGCGCGCGCAGCCGCCGCTCGTCCGGGCCCCGGCCGACCAGCACCAGGACGGCCCCGGGGGCGGTCCGGCGGATCAGGGGGAGGGCCCGGATCAGGGCGTCCTGGCCCTTGCGGGGGACGAGCCGGGCCACGCACAGGATCACCGGGCCGGTCGCCCCGGTCGCCCCGGTCGCCTCGTTCACCCCGGCCGCCTCGTCCGGGGCCGCCTCGTCCGCGCCGGCCGGGCGGAACAGCTCCGTGTCCACGCCCGGGACGAGCCGCTCCAGCCGGGCCCGGGGCCCGAGCGCCGGGGCGATCCGGGCCCGGGTGTACTCGCCGAGGTAGGTGACCACGTCGACGCCGTCGCCGATCCGCCGCAGCAGCCGGCGGGCCCCGGGCGTCCGGGCCCACCAGATCTCGTGGCCGTGCGTGGTGGCGACCGTCCGGGCGATCCCGGGCGCCTGCCGCCGCAGTCCGGGCGCCATCGCGGCGAGCGGGGCGGCGGCGCCGAACCAGACCCGGTCGCAGCCGTGCGCGCGGGCGATCTCGGCGGCCCGCCGGGTGACCCGGCCGGTGGGCAGCAGCAGCCGGGACCGGTCGCGGATCACCGGGAAGGGGAGGGTCGCGTCGTGAGCGGCCGCGCCGGGCTCGTCCGAGGTGAGGACGACGACCTCGGCGGCGGGCAGGCGGGTGGCCATGGCGTGGACGAAGGTTTCGATGCCGCCCTGCCGGGGCGGGAAGTCGTTGGTGACGATCAGTGTGCTGGCCATGGGGTCGGTGCAACCTCGGTTCGGGGATCGGTGCGTACGGTGGTGCGTGCGGGGGTGGGCGGGGTGGTGCGGGTACCGGCGCGCGGATCGGTGCGCGGATCGGTGCGCGCGGCGCCGCCGTGGCCGGGGCGGGTCTGCAACCGGGCCCAGAGGACGAGCACGAGCGGCAGCGCGAGGTAGCCGAACCGCCCGGCCGGTGCGAGCAGGAAGGCCAGGCAGAGCCCGAGCGCGAGCCGGTCGGCGGCGCCGACGGCGTCCCGGGGCGGGCGCAGCACCAGCGAGGCGGCGACGGCCAGCCCGCCGAGCAGCAGCAGCGCCACCGCCGCGTACCAGCCGGCCGGGCCGAGGTCCGCGAGCAGCCGGCCGGGCAGCGGGCTGCCGGCCGGGGTGGGCAGCGTGCCGCGCCCGGTGGGGAAGGCGAACACCTGGTGGAACATCGGTCCGGGCGAGCGCAGCGCCGCCGGCAGGACGAGGACGGCCGTGCCCGCCACCGCGACCGCCGTGGCGCGCAGCGCCGCCCGCCGGCCCGCCGTGACGGCCAGCAGCGCCGCGACGACCGCGACCGCCGGCCAGGCCGTCCACTTGAGCGCGCAGGCCGCGGCGAGCGCCAGCCCGGCGCCGCCGGGGCGGGCCCGGGCGGCCAGGGCGAGGGCCAGGCAGCAGAGCCCGGTCATCGGCAGGTCGACCCCGCTCACACAGAGCGGCAGCGCGACCAGCGGCGAGGCGGTGAGCGCCGCGAGCCCCGTCCGGTGCGGGCGGCGGGCGGCGAGCAGGCAGCCCAGGAACACGGCGGCGCACCAGAGCCGGGCATCGCCGAGCAGCCGGGCCGGCCACTCCTGCGCCCCCAGCACCGCGCGCGGCAGCCCGAACAGCGCCATGCCCGGCAGGTACGGCGTGTACTCGGGCACGGTGCGCGGCTCCGCCAGGTAGGGCGTGCCGTGCCGGAGCAGCAACTCGCCGGACCGCTCGATCACGGCGACCTCGCTCTGCCCCTGACCGGTCAGCACCAGCCAGAGCAGCGGCGCCACGAGGGCCCCGGCGAGCGCCACCGCCACGGACCAGGAGCGCGCCCGCCGCCACGGCAGTGCGAGCACGGCAACGGCCGCCGCCAGATACCCGGTTGCGGCGATCACGCCCCAACTGCGGTGCGGCCCGAGCCCGGAGACGAGCGGGAACGCCGCCGCCCACCCGGCGGCGACCGTCCAGCCGGCGCACCACGCCGCCCGGCGGTCGAACAGCCTTGACCTGTAAGGGAGTTGGCTGTGGAGCGACCTGGGGTCTTCCTGGTCGCGGCGGTCGGGACGGCCTCGGTGATTCAGCACCCCTTCATTCCAGCGGCGGGGTTCAACGGGGTCATGACGGCCAGGTCGAGACCTGGGGTCGGGTTTTCCCTACCATCGCCGTCCGGGCCGCTCGTGCTGACGTTCGGTGTCTGCGAAGTCACGTTCGGTGGTGAACGCTCGCTATCGTTGTCCTGTGGTGAGGTCGTGGGATGCCGCGGTGGAGCGGGCACAGGAGCGGCTGGCGGCGGCGCCCCGGCTGCGGGTGGCGGACGGCTGGGCCGGCCGGCGGTTCGAGCTCTGGGACCTGGCGTCCCGGGCCGAGGGAGAGCTCGGCGAACGGGTGGACCCGGACGCGCTGACACCGGGGGGCGAGCGCCGGCTGCGCGAGCGGCTCGGCGGGAGCGGCCGGGAGTGGCCGGACGACGGGCTCTACCGCCGCCGCTACTGGGTGCTCGGCCCGGACGGCCGGGACGGTCCGCCGGCCGGGACGGTGGCGGTCGACAACTGGACCAGGGGACGGGGCCAGCTGTTCGTCTCCTCGCTCTACCTGCGCCCCTCCGCGCGCGGCCGCGGCCTCGCCGCCGCCGTGCTCGACGAGGTGTACCGGGCGGCGGCCGCCGAGGGGCTGCCCGGCTACCGCCTGGAGGCGCACTGGACCTGGCAGCACGCCGTCCGCTACTACCTGCGGCGCGGGCTCTGGGTGGTCTCCTGGAAGCACGCCCTCGGCCTGACCCGGATGCCGCAACTGCCCCCGTACCGGGTGCGCGAGGACGACGGGCGGCTGCTCCTGCTGGTCGCCGACGGCCGGCACGGCTGGGTGCCACTGCTCGCCGCCGGGCGCGAGGGCCGCTGGCTGCGCCTGGACGAGACGGCCGCCTACCGGCAGAGCGACGGGTGGGTGCACGACCTCGCCCGCCCGACGCTCGCCCTGCACCTCGCGCTCGCCGGACGGCCGCTGGTGCGCGGTCCGCAACGGTGGGCGGAGGCCTGGCGCTGGGCCGACATCGGTGAGCCGGAGGGCCTCGCGTACAAGATCGAGCACTTCGAGCAGCTCGCCCGTGAGGCCGGCCGCGGCGTCGTCACCCCCTACCGGCCGGTCGGCGTCGGGCCGGAGCCGGCGGCTCCCGGGCCGGCCTCCCAGGTGCCCGCCCCGGCCTCCCAGGTGCCCGCCCCGGCCCCGCAGGTGCCGGCTCCGCTCCGGTCCCGCCCGGCCCCCGCCACCCCGCCCGGCCCCGTGCCCACCGTGCCGGGCGGCCCGCCGACGCCGGGGGTGCCCGTGGCCGGCGGCGCCGGTGCGCCCGCCGACCCCGGGCGGCTCGCCGCGTCCGAGCGGATCGAGGGCGACGGGATCTGAGCGGACCGAGCCGGGGGCCGGGCCCAGGAACGGGGTGGGGATAACCCCCCGCTCCGTCCGCCAGCGGCCTCCATGGTCCGGCCCGCACGCCGTTCCTAGGCTGGAACACGTCGACGACCAGCGACGATCCCCTAAGGAAGGCCCACCATGGCACGCCGCCAGCACGTCCGGACCGAGCCGTACGGGCAGCCCGCCGCCCATGCAGCGATCGAGCTGCGGGCGGTGCGGCGCAGCTACGGCCGTGGCGGCGAGACCGTGCACGCCCTGCGGGGCATCGACCTGTCGCTCGACCGGGGCAGCTTCACCGCGGTCATGGGCCCGTCCGGCTCCGGCAAGAGCACCTTCCTGCAGTGCGCGGCCGGCCTGGACCGCCCGGACAGCGGCGAGGTCCGCCTCGGCGGCGAGGAGATCACCCGGCTGAGCGAGAACCGGCTCACCAAGCTGCGCCGCAGCCGGATCGGCTTCATCTTCCAGTCCTTCAACCTGCTGCCCTCGCTGACGGTGCAGCAGAACGTGCTGCTCCCGCAGCGCCTCGCCGGCGAGCGCCAGGACCGCGCCCGGGCACGGGAGTTGCTGGCCCAGGTCGGCCTCGGTGAGCACGGCGGCCGGCGGCCCGGGCAGCTCTCCGGCGGTCAGCAGCAGCGCGTGGCGATCGCCCGCGCGCTGATCACCGACCCGGACGTGGTCTTCGCCGACGAGCCGACCGGCGCACTGGACACCCGCACCGCCCACGAGGTGCTCGGCCTGCTGCGCCGCGCCGTGGACACCATGGGCGCGACCGTCGTCATGGTCACCCACGACCCGGTGGCGGCCTCGTTCGCGGACCGCGCCGTCTTCCTGGCCGACGGCGCGCTCGCCGGCGAGCTGTACCACCCGGACCCGAAGGCCGTCGCCGACCGCATGGTCACGCTGGCGGCGCGCCCGGTCGGAGCGGCGGCATGAGCAACGGACTCGCACGCGCCTCGGTGCGCTTCAGGCCCGCCTCCTTCGTCGGCACCTTCCTCGCCCTGCTGCTCGGCGCGGCCGTGGTGACGGCCTGCGGCACGCTGCTGCAGACCGGGATCACCGCGAGCGTGCCGCCGGCCCGGTACGCCGGCGCCCCGGTGGTGGTCGCGGCCGACGCCACCGTCAAGATCACCGTCAAGACCGGCGAGGAGGTCGACACCCAGTCGCTGCCCGTCCCCGAGCGGGCCCGGGTCGACGCGGCGCTGGCCGGGCGGATCGCCGCCCAGCCCGGTGTCGCGGCCGCCCGTCCGGACACCGCCTTCCCGATCCCGGCCGGCTCCGCCGCCGGACTGCCCGGTCTGACCGGCCGGGGCATCGCCGCGCTCGGCATCGCCGGACCGGGCGAGAAGCTGGTCGAGGGCCGGGCGCCCGGCACCGGCGAGGTCGTCCTGGACGTCGACACCGCGCACGCCGCCCACCTCGCGCCCGGCGCCACCGTCGCGCTGACCGCCCCCGGCGGCGCCGGCACCTACCGGATCTCCGGCCTCGCCGCCTCCCCGGCGGCGGGCCCGCAGCAGCCGGCCGCCACCGCCTGGTTCGCCGACCCCGTCGCCGACCGGATCTCCGGCCACCCGGGCCGGGTCGACGCGATCGCCGTGGCCCCCCGCGACGGCGTCGACACCAAGACCCTCGCCGCACAGGTCCGCCAGGCCGTCGGCGGCGAGGCCGAGGTGCTCACCGGCAGCGCCCGCGGCGGCGTCGAGCAGCCCGCGCTCGCCGAGAGCCGGACCATGCTCACCGCCCTCGGCGGCTCCTTCGGCGGCATCGCCACCATGACCGCGGTCTTCGTGGTGATGAGCACCGTCGCCCTGGCCACCGGCCAGCGCGCCCGGGAGTTCGCCCTGCTGCGCGCCATCGGTGCCACCCCGCGCCAGATCCGCCGCACCATCGCCACCGAGGCGATGCTGGTGGCGCCCGTCGCCGGCGCGCTCGGCATCCTCCCCGGACTGGCCCTGGCCCGCTGGTGGTTCGGCGAGCTGGCGGACCGCGGCGCCGTCCCCGAGGCCCTGTCGCTGGACGTCGGGCCGATCCCGATGCTCGCCGCCGTCGGCACCTGCACGCTGGCCGCGCTGACCGCCGGCTTCTTCGCCTCCCGCCGCCCGTCCCGGCTGCGGCCCAGCCAGGCCCTCGGCGCGGCCGCGGTCGAGGCCGGCCGCCCCGGCGTGGTGCGGACCGTCGTCGGGCTGCTCTTCGCCGCCGGCGGTGTCGCGCTGGCCGCCGTCGCCGCCGGACTCGACGGCTCGAACGCCGCCAACACCGCGCTCGGCGTGGTGATGTGCTTCCTGATGGCCGTCGCCCTGCTCGGCCCCTGGGTGGCCGGCCTCGCCGCCGGGCTGCTCGGCGTCCCGCTGCGGGCCGGCGCCGGCGCCCCCGGCTCGCTGGCCGCCGACAACACCCGGGCCAACGCCCGCCGGCTGGCCTCCGCGATCACGCCGATCGTCATGGTCACCGCCTTCTGCGGCACCCTGCTCTTCATGCAGAGCACCATCACCCACGTCACCGGCGAGCAGGTGCGCACCGGCATCACCGCCGACCACGTGGTCGGCCCGACCGGCCCCGGCCTGCCCGCCGGCAGCGTCGAGCGCGCCGCCAAGGTGCCGGGCGTGGACGCCGCCGTCGGCGTGCTGCGCACCAGCACCGTCTACCGCGACGGCAGCGTGCTCGGCACCGCCAACACGCTGGGCATCAGCGGCGACCCGGCGAAGCTGCCCCGGGTGCTCGACCTCGGTGTGAAGAGCGGCTCGCTGGCCGAACTCGGCCGCTCCGCCGACACCGTCGCCCTGGACGCCGGCCTCGCCGAGGCCCTCGGCGTCAAGGTCGGCGACCGCGCCCCGCTCTGGCTCGGCGACGGCACCCCGGTCAAGCCGACCGTGGTCGCCACCTACGAGCGCGGCCTCGGCCTCGGCCGGGCGCTGCTGCCCCGGGCGGCCGTCGCGGAGCACGTCTCCGCCGGCTACGACAGCCAGGTGCTGGTCGCCGACGCCCCCGGCGCCGACCGGACCGCCGTCGCCGCCGGGCTGACCGGCCTCGCCGGCCCCGGCGCGACCACCGTCACCGACCGGGCCGGCTTCGTCGCCCAGGCCGACAAGGCCCAGGAGATCGGCGCCTGGGCGAACACCGTGATGGCCGGCGTGCTGGGCGGCTTCGCCGCCGTCACCGCCGCCAACACCCTGGCGATGACGGTGCTGGACCGCCGTCGCGAGGTGGCGCTGCTGCGCCTGGCCGGGACGACCCGCCGACAGGTGCGCGGCATGCTGCGCTGGGAGGCGCTGCTGGTCGCCGCGACCGGGCTGGCGGTCGGCGCGGTGATCGCCTGGATCACCCTGATGCCGATCACCCGCGGCATCGCCGGCTCCGCACCGCACGTCCCGGCCGGCCTCGCTCTGCCGCTGGCCGCCGGAGCCGTGCTGCTCTGCCTCGGCTCGACCGGCCTGCCGGCCCGCCTGCTGCTCCGGGCCCACCCGGTGGCGGCCGGCGGCGGGCGGCAGTAGCGGGGGAGCCGCCGCCGGGCCCGGGGTTCCGGGTACGAGGGCGGGACGGGTAGACGGTCGGGGCGTCCCCGGCCGGGGACGAGCGGGACGGGCAGGACGGTCGGGACGAGCCAGACGGTCGGGGCGTCCCCGGGAGGACGGGCGGTGCGCGAGGGTGGCGCACCGCCCGTTCGGGTGACCGCCCCGGCCCCGGCCGGGGCAACGGAGTGGTGATCGACCTCAACCCGGTTCGGTGCCGCTGATCGTGATGTCCGATCAGTTACGCTCTCGGCCGCGCCGTCCGGGGCCGAGCCGCCTCCGGAGGCGTTTCCCGTTCCCCCGCCCACCGGCCCCCTGCACCCGTTCCCGCCTCACGGCCGAGCAGAGAGAAGCCCACCCATGAGCAGTCCTCCCGTGGCCCCCGCGCCCCGCCGGCCGCTGATCCTGCTGCGGGCGAGCGCCACCGCGCTGGCCGCCCTGGCCCTGCTGCAGACCCTGCTGGCCGGCAGCTACCTCAACGGCCACTACGAGTCGCTCGCGCTGCACGAGAGCACCGCGACGGCCATGGCCACCGCGGCGTTCTGCCAGCTGGTGGCCGGGGCGCTGGTCCGCCTGGCCGGCCGGGACCGCCGCGGACCGCTCGGGCCGCTCGGGCTGGCCGCCCTGCTGGCGGCGGGGGTGACCCTGCAGATCGCCGCCGGCTACCACCGCGCGGTCGGTCTGCACGTGGTGCTCGGCGTGCTGCTGGTCAGCGGCGTCCTGTTCGGCCTGGTCGGGGCCTGGCGGCTGCCGCTGCCCCCTCGTGCGGGCACCGCCGCGGCCGCCCCCGACGGCGCCGGCCGGCTTCCCCGGCCGGGCGGGCCCGTGGAGGTCGCCCAGTGAACCGCCGCCGGTTCCTGGGGATCGGCGCCGCCGTGGTCGGCACCGGCGCGCTGGGGGCCTTCGCCCTCCCCTCGGCCGCGCGGCTGCTGACCGAGGGCCGTCCGGGCCTGCTGCTGCTCAGTGCGATGGAGCCGCCCCCGCCGTTCCAGGTGCCGCTCCCGCTGCCGCCCGTGCTGCGGCCGGTCCGCAGCGACGGCACCACCGACCACTACGAGATCACCCAGCAGGTCGCGCGGCTGGAGATCCTGCCCGGCCTGCGGACCGAGGCCTGGACGTACGGCGGCAGCTACCCGGGCCCGACCCTGGCCGTGCGCGCCGGCCGGCAGACCGTGGTGCGCCACCGCAACGAGCTGCCGGTGCCCTCGGTGGTCCACCTGCACGGCGGCCACACCCCCGCCGACAGCGACGGCTACCCGATCGACCTGCTCCTGCCGGTCGGCGCCGGCGGCGCCCGGGGCGCCCAGGCGATGCCCGGCACGGACGCGATGGCGGGGATGCCCGGCATGGACGCGATGGCGGGGATGGCGGGGATGGCGGGTATGGCGGGCATGGCCCACGGTGGCGGTCCCGCCGGCCGCACGACCGACGGCGAGCGCACGTACACCTATCCCGGCCGGCAGCGCGCCGCCACCCTCTGGTACCACGACCACCGGATGGGCTTCACCGGCCCCGCCGTCTGGCGCGGCCTGGCCGGCTTCCACCTGGTCCACGACGACGAGGAGGACGCGCTGCCGCTGCCGCGCGGCGAGCGCGACCTCCCGCTGATGCTCGCCGACCGCTCCTTCGCCGAGGACGGCTCCTTCCAGTACCCCGCCGTCGACGCCACGCTGGCCGTCCCGGGCGTCACCGACGACTACATGAACGGCGTCCTCGGCGACGTCATCCTGGTCAACGGCGCCCCCTGGCCCCGGCTCACGGTGGACCGCGCCCGTTACCGGCTGCGCCTGCTGAACGCCTCCAACGCCCGCCTCTACCGCCTCGAACTCGATCCGCAGCCCTCCGGCGGCGACGCGCTGGTGCAGATCGGCAGCGACGGCGGCCTGCTGGAGGCCCCGATCGCGCACGACGCGGTCGAGATCGCCCCGGCCGAGCGCTTCGACCTGGTGGTCGACTTCTCCCGCTACCCGCCGGGGACCTCCGTCCGCCTGATGAATCGGTTCGGCAGCGACCGGACCGCCGAGGTGATGCTGTTCGACGTGTCGTCCCGTACCGTCACCGACGACTCGGCCGTCCCCGAGCGGCTCTGCACCCTCGAACGGCTCGACCCGGCCGCCGCCGTGACCACCCGGACCTTCGGTTTCCGCCGCAGCCGCAACGACGGCTGGACGATCAACAACCAGCCCTACGAACCCGGCCGTTCACTGGCCCGCACCGCCCTCGGCAGCACCGAGATCTGGCGCTTCTTCACCGACGTCCACCACCCCGTCCACCTCCACCTGGACCCCTTCCAGGTGCTCTCGCGCAACGGCGCCGAGCCCGGCCGCTACGACGCCGGCTGGAAGGACACCGTCGACCTGCGGCCGGCGGAGTCGGTGGAGCTCCTGGTCCGCTTCACGGACTACCCGGGGACGTACATGCTGCACTGCCACAACCTGGAGCACGAGGACATGGCGATGATGGCGGACTTCGTCGTGGAGTAGGGCGCGCGGGCGTGGTCCCGCCCCTCCGCCCGGTCCGCTCCCTCCGCCTGGGTCCGTTCCCGAGGTCCCGGTCCGTTCCCGAGGTCCCGGTCCGTCATCCGAACGGCCGAGCGCCGGCGGGCGTGCTCCACGCCCGCCGGCGCTTCGACATGCCGGGCCCCCGCAGTTGACCTAGCGTCGCGATGAGGGCGCCCCAGCCCCGTCGTCCGACCGAGGAGCGAGCGCATGACCAGTCCCGCCGAACGCCGCCGGCGCGGCCGGGCCGCCCGTGAGCGGGTCTCGCGCTCCGCCCACGGCCGCTGGATCCCCGCCGCCGACCGGCCCGACCCGATCGCGGTGCTGGAACGCCAGGGGGCGGACCGGGTCGCCGAGCTGCTGCCGATCCGCTACGGCCGGATGGCCGACTCCGCCTTCGCCTTCCTGCGCGGCGCGGCCGCCGTGATGACCGCCGACCTCGCGGCCGTCCCCGACACCGGCATCACCGTCCAACTCTGCGGCGACGCACACCTGGTGAACTTCGGCATGTACGCCTCGCCGGAGCGGGCGCTGCTCTTCGGCCTCAACGACTTCGACGAGACCTACCCCGGCCCGTTCGAGTGGGACGTCAAACGGCTCGCCGCCAGCGTCGCCGTCGCGGCCCGCGACAACGGAAACGACGAGGAGCACGTCCGCCGGGCCGCGCTCGCCGCGGTGCTGGGCTACGCCACCGCGATGCGGCGGCTGGCGGTGATGAGCGAACTCGACGTCTGGTACGCCCGGATCGACACCGAGGACCTCCTCCCGCTGATCGGCAAGGCCAAGCGCCGCAAGCGGGTCGAGGCCGGCATGGCACACGCCCGGCGCCGCACCAGCATGCAGGCGTTCGGCAAGCTCACCGAGGAGCGGGACGGCGGGCGGCACATCATCAGTGATCCGCCGCTGATCCAGCCGTTGTCGAAGAACGAGTACAGCAGCGTCGGACAGATCTTCAGCGACTACCGGGCCACCCTCAGCGAGGACCGCCGCGTCCTCCTCGACCGCTTCCAGTTCGTCGACGCGGCGCGCAAGGTGGTCGGCGTCGGCAGCGTCGGCACCCGCTGCTACATCCTCCTGCTGGAGGGGCGAGACGCCCGCGACCCGCTCTTCCTGCAGATCAAGGAGGCCACCCGGTCCGTGCTGGAGGACCACCTGCCCGCCGGCAACCGTGCCGACGCCGAGGTGAACGCCGCCCACGGCGGCCGCCGGGTCGTCGTCGGCCAGCACCTGATGCAGGCCGCCAGCGACATCTTCCTCGGCTGGACCACCGGCCCGGCCGGCCGCCACTTCTACGGCCGCCAACTGCGCGACATGAAGGGTTCGGCCGAGGTCGCCGACATGACCACCTCCGGCCTGCGCGCCTACGCGGACCTCTGCGGCCGCGCCCTGGCCCGCGCCCACGCCCGCTCCGGCGACCGGCTCGCCATCGCGGGCTACCTGGGCACGGCCGACACCTTCGCCGAGGCGATCGCCGACTTCGCCGTTCGCTACGCCGACCAGACGGAGACCGACTACGCCGCCCTGCTGGCCGCCATCGACGACCGGGTGATCACGGCGAAGCGGGGCATCTGACCCGGGACGCGGCCTCGCCGGCGGGCCCTGTCGCCCCGGAGCGGTCAGGCCGGCTCGGGGTCAGACCGGCTCAGGGCCAGGCCAGGTCGGGGATGCTCCTATAGACGTCAAGCTGCGGGGGCAAGGTCGGCTTTGTTGGTTTGTGGTGCTGGTGGCCTGGTCAGTGCGTTGTAGATCTCGCGTGCGACGAAGCGCTTGAGGCAGCGTGTGATGTCCTTCTTGGACATGCCT